>NZ_JBNCLY010000026.1:0-54979 GCF_049844915.1 Gordonia sp. DT30
CACCAACACACTATCGAGTTCTCAACGAACACACACCCACCAACACCACCCCACACAGGAGCGAACTTCGGCGAGCTAGTTCTAACAGAGCAGACTACCCGATCAAGGGCAACTGATCCAGGCTACCAGAGCCACTGTCACCGACCAAACTGACGCTCGGCCGGCTTTTGCGCCCGGCTACACCCCAAAGATACGTACTTCACGAGGTGAAGACACTGAGCTACCCCGGGAATCCTGTCGGCCCCGGGGGAGTTGCTCTCTGCGGTGCAACAAGAAAGTTACACACGCCGGAACATTGCGTCAAATCTGCTGGTCAGACGGCTACGCGCGCGCCGGCAAAAGTCTTCTTGCCGCGCCGGATGACCAGCCAACGCCCGTGCAGCAGATCTGTGGTCGACGGCCGCCAGTCGGCATCGCCGACCTTCGCATTGTTCACATATGCGCCACCTTCGGCGATTGCCCGCCGAGCCGCCTTGTTGCTGTCGGACAAGCGCGTATCGACGAGCAGGTCGACGATGGTCGGCCGATTCTCGTCCCCCTCGGCGGCGGCGGGGTACTCGGCAACCGTGGTCTCACCCAACGCGGCGGCAAGCGTCGCCTCGTCGAGTTCGAGCAGATCCCCCCGACCGAACAATGCCTGGCTGGCCAGCTCGACCGCGGCAGTGTGATCGGCACCGTGGATGAGTGTGGTCATCTCCGCGGCCAGACGTTTCTGCGCCAAACGCAGATGCGGCGTCTGTTCGGTCGCGAGCTCGAGGTCGGCGATTTGCGGTCGCCCGAGGAAGGTGAACCACTTGAGGTACCGGACCACGTCGGCGTCGGCGGTGTTCATGAAGTACTGGTACCAGGCGTATGGACTGGTCAGCTCCGGGTCCAGCCACAGACTTCCGCCCCCCGTCGACTTTCCGAATTTCTTGCCGTCCGACGAGGTCACCAGCGGCACCGTCAGTGCATGAACAGTGTTGCCATCGACCCGACGCACCAGGTCCACGCCTCCTACGATGTTGCCCCACTGGTCTGATCCGCCGATCTGAAGCGTGCAGCCGTAGCGTCGATGGAGCTGAAGATAGTCGTTGGACTGCAACAGGATGTAGCTGAATTCGGCGTAGCTGATCCCATCGGTGTCGAGTCGTCGTTTGACCGTTTCCCGGGCGAGCATCACGTTGACGGAAAAATGCTTGCCGAGGTCACGCAGGAAGTCGACGACCGACATCGGTCCGGTCCAGTCGAGGTTGTTGACCATGACCGCACCGTTCGCGGTGCCGTCGATGTCGACAAAGCGACGCAACTGTCCACCGATCCGGTCAGCCCAGCCCTCGACGACATCCGCGGCGTTCATCGTCCGCTCCCCCACGTCGCGTGGATCACCGATCAGACCGGTTGCGCCACCCGCGAGGACCACGGGACGATGTCCGGCGAGCTGAAATCGTCGAAGCGTCAACAGCGGGACGAGGTGGCCGGCATGGAGGCTGGCAGCAGTCGGGTCGAATCCGGCATATAGCGTGATCGGACCATCGGCCAATGCCCCACGCAGTTCGTCGAGGTCGGTCGACTGCGCGATCAGCCCACGCCACCGGAGGTCCTCGAGGATGTCAGGGGTGGTCACGGTTACCTGCGATGTCTCAGCGCTCACGGCGTTCATCTTTCCACCCGACTCCCCGACCGGCGGCGAGGGGCGGGCGCGCGGGCGCGCGAACCCCGATCAGGATTCGCCGGTCAGTCTCTGGTGTTCGTCGGGGTCGACGGCGCGCGCCTCGTCCGCAAGCATCACCGGGATCCCGTCGGAGTCGATCCGGTAGGCCACCCGCAGCCGGGGGTTGTACAGCTCGTCGCCCGCGTCGAGCAGCGGGCCGTGATCCTGCGGGCAGACGAGTCGTTCCCGCACGATCGGATCGATGGTCTCGGCACGCGACGGCATGTCGACGGTTCCCTTCACTCGATGACCGCACCGCTGGGATCGCGGCGTGATAGGCGTGGCCTCACCGTAGCGTGCCGCGATTTCACCCTGGCGTGCCGGCCGCGGCTTCGGCCGCACCCGCCGGCGCCGTCCTGACCCAGGTGACCTTGGTCGCCGCGGAGCGCGTATACCTGCGATAGCGGCCTTCCTCGTCTCGGTACCAGATCTTGGCGCCCGGCTTCGGCAGCCCCGCCCGCACGAGCTCGGTCACCTGTGGCCGGTACGAGTTCGACACGGGGATGTCGTCGACCACCCTGATCAGGTGCGGGCGCTCGGCGGACGGGAACTCGCCCAGCGCGACCCGCAGTTTGGTCACCGTCAACGAGTCCCGCGTCGCGGTCGGCAGGAGAGTCACCGCGACGACCGCCAGCTGGTTCCCGGGCTCGCCCACGCCGTACGCGGCCACCTGGTCGACGCCGTCCACCCGTGACAGTGCCTGTTCGAGTGGTAGGAGATAGACAATTCCGTCGGCGGAGAGGACCGGTGAGTCGACCGCCCCCATGAACCACAGATCGTCGTCGGCATCCCGAATGAACAGTTGTCCGGAGACCTCCCACCGGTCGTCACGGTTGAACACATCGCGCAACACCGTGGAGAAGATGTCGAACCGATAGCGCGTGCGCGCCAGCAGGAGGCCGACCTCGCCCGGTTCGGCCCGACGCACGAAGCCGTTGGGCGCCACGTCGAGTCGCGAGTTCTCGATGTCGTACGCCGCGACCTGTACATGATTCGTCCCCGGCAACTCCCGCCCCATCGACCCGGCCTTGTCCCCGGCGACGTTGGCGAGGATCGCCGACCCGTCGGCAGTCGCGAAGAACTCGAGTATCCGTGCCCGCGGGAAGGCCTCTTGGACGTCCTCCCACAGTCCGACCGGCATTCCGGAGCCGATGAACAACCTGATGGGGTTGTGCTCGGCGATGTGGAACGACCCCGACCGGACGATCTCGCGCATCATGGTCCACGTATAGGAGACGACCGTCACGCCGTACCGGCGTACCTCCACGGCGAAGGTCTCGGCCTCGACCCCGTTGGACAACGCGATGCGGGAGCGACCGGCAACCGTCGCGCCCAGAGTGGTGAGCAGGCCCGATGCGTGATGCAGCGGCGGAAGACAGTACACGGTGTCCCTGTCGGTCAGCCCCGCCGCCGAGGCGGCGCCGAACGCGGACACCGCGAACCGAAGATTGGTGATGGGCCAGACGGTGAGCTTCTGTTCGGACCGGGTGAACAGGATGAACGCGAGGTCCCCGGCCAGTCCCGGATCGGCGCGATACCACGCGGGCATCTCGACGGACGCGGGATCGATCTGTTCCATGTCGATGATGCGGTGCCCGTCGGCACGTTCGATCACTCGCGCATCGCCACTGCCCCCACCGAGGATGAGGACCCGACCACAATGTGCCGCAGCGGTTTCCAAATTCTTGGGATCGGCCACCACGACGGCACAGTTGGCCAGGCGAAGCATCTCGTCGATGTCGCCCTCCGGTGAGAGCATCACCACGACCGCGCCGAGCCTCGACAACGCCGCGACGACCACCAGCGCACTGGGCCGGGTGTCCATCAGGACGCCGATGTGCTGACCGGGGCGGACACCGCACGAGACCAGACCGGCGACGACGTTGCCGATGCGGACGTTGACCTGTTCATGGGTCAGCACGCGGTTCTCGAAGAGGAACAGCTCCTTGTGCCCGCCCCGCTTGGTGTTCTCCGACATGAGCTTGCCGAGCGAGATCCGGGTCCCGGCCTGGATCTGCCCCAACCGCAACAGCCGGGGCGCGGTACGCACCGATTCCTGAGCCACCGCCAGTGACGAACGCTGGAACGATGCCGCCCGGCCCAGAAGCTCGCGGGAGACCCCGGCGCCGGCGTCGGCGACCGCGCTCAGACCATGGGAGAGCCGCGAGGCCACACTGACCCCTGAACCACTGCCCGGTTCCGGAAGGGTCATCGGCTCGATGTCTTCGGGCTGCGGACCGAGTCCGCCCTGCCAGCGGATCCACTCCGCGGTCAGCGGCCACGTATGCGTTCCCGAGGTACTGCCCACCACGAGACCGAAGTGGCCGACCGGCACACATGATTCGTAGACCTCCGCGTCGGGGGCGGCACGCACGATACCTCGCACCGCGGCCGGCTGACCGATGTCGTCGGCTCCTCCGACGAACGCGAGGATCGGACAGGTGATCTCGGCGAGGGTCACCAGTTCACCGTTGATGACAAAGCCGCCCGAGACCATCCGATTGTGGACGACGAACTGCTGCAACAATTCCGCGATCGCGGGCCCCGACCAGGCCACCCATCCGTCGGATTCGAGGAAGCGGCGTTGGTCCTCGCGCGGCAACAGCGCGTCGCGGTCGTGGAGTTGACGGAGGAAGTCGAACCGGCTGCGCGCGGTCTTGACCGGGTCGAGCATCTGAAAACCGAGGCGCGCCAGCCATCCGGGCACCCACAGATGGCTGACGACACGATCGGCAAGGATTTCGGCACCGGGTACCACCAGCCCAGCAGGCAGGCCGAGCGGCAACCCCGCCAACACGTCGACTGGACTGCCGAAGGTGATCAGGCTCGCCAGGCCCTTGCTGCGCCGGTAGGCGGCGGTTTGGTAGGCGAACATCCCGCCCTGCGAATAGCCGGCCAGGTGGACGTCTGACCCGGTTGCGTCGATGATCAGGTCGATCGCGCGGCTCACCGCGAGCACGTGGTCGGCGAGGTCGCGTTCCCGGCCGCCCTCGGCGGTGTCCGGCGAGCCGAAATCGATGACCCACGGCACGATCCCGTGCTGGTGCAGTATCGAGACCGCGCCATTGTGTTCGGTCACGTCGTAGACGTTCGCCGACACCATCATCGGCGGGATGAGCACCACGTTGGGGCCGGCGGACGCGTCGTCGGGAAAATAGCGCCGCAACCTGAACATCTTCTCGGTCTCGACGACCGTGAACGGAGCCGGTTGCGTGCCCGTCTCCAGTCCACCGAGACGTAACACCTCGAGCCCGTTCTGCGCGGTGGCGACCACCCGGCCGACGATCGCTCCCAGATCCGGAATTCCGCCCAATCGACACCCCTCCTATGTGGGCACCCACTCTACCCACCCGTACGAGGCCCGAGCCGCTGTTGTACCGGACCGTGTGGTGACCCGGACCGTCAGTTCACCTGGACCGTCAGTTGACCCGGCTGCTACTGACCACCCGAACCCGGGTGCGTTCTCGGCTGGTTCTGCCAGCGTGCACGAAGTCGCGAGACCTGCTCGGTCAGTACCGCGAGCTGGCGCTGCACCTGGCCGGACGATGTGCCGCCGTGCGCGTCACGCGATTCGATCGATCCGCGAACGCTGAGCACCTCGCGCACCCGCGGGGTGAGCGCCGGGTCGATCGCGGCGAAGGTGTCATCGTCGAGCTCGGCGAGTCCGACACCCCGGCGCTCGGCCTCCCGTACGCATGCCCCGGCCAGCTCGTGGGCGACCCGGAACGGGACGCCCTGACGCACCAGCCACTCGGCGATGTCGGTGGCCAGGGTGAAACCGGCCGGCGCGAGTTCGACCATCCGGTCCTCGTGGAACTCGAGGGTGCCCACCATCCCGGCGACCGCAGGCAACAGCAATTCCAGCTGGGCGACCGCGTCGAACAGTGGCTCCTTGTCCTCCTGTAGGTCGCGGTTGTAGGCCAAGGGCTGTCCCTTGAGGGTCGCCAGCAAGCCGGTCAGGTCTCCGATGAGTCGGCCTGCCTTACCGCGGGCGAGTTCGGCCACGTCCGGATTCTTCTTCTGCGGCATGATCGAACTGCCGGTCGACCACGCATCGGACAACGTCACGTAGCCGAATTCCGCTGTGCTCCAGATGATCACCTCTTCAGACAGCCGCGACAGGTCGACCGCCGCCATGGCGAAGACGAATGCCGCCTCCGCAGCGAAATCACGCGCGGCCGTGGCATCGATCGAATTCTCCGCCGGCCCGTCGAACCCGAGATCTGCCGCGATCGCACCTGGATCGAGCCCGAGAGATGAACCGGCCAGCGCGCCGGAACCGTACGGCGACACCGCGGTCCGACGATCCGCGTCTCCGAGGCGGTCGACATCACGCAGCAGCGGCTGCGCATGCGCCAGCAGATGGTGCGCCAGGAGCACCGGCTGAGCCGCCTGCAGGTGCGTCTTACCCGGCATCACCGCATCCGGGTGCGCCACGGCCTGGCTGACGAGTGCGTCCACGACGTCGAGCAGCCCGAGCGACACCCGCGCCATCGCCTCGCGCACCCACATCCGGAACAGCGTGGCGACCTGGTCGTTGCGTGAACGACCCGCCCGCAGGCGGCCGCCCAGCTCGGGTCCGACCCGTTCGATCAGGCCGCGTTCGAGCGCTCCGTGTACGTCCTCGTCCGACGGCGCCGGACCGAAGGTGCCATCGGCGACGTCAGCGGCGAGTCGATCGAGCCCGTCGAGCATCACCACCAGGTCGTCGTCACCGAGCAATCCCGCCGCGCCGAGAACCCGGGCATGCGCCTTCGACGCGCGAATATCGAAGGGCGCCAACACCCAGTCGAAGTGGGTGGACTTGCTCAGCGCGGCCATCGCCGCGGCCGGGCCGTCGGCGAATCGCCCACCCCACAGCGAACCCTCGTTGGTGGCCCCGTCTTTCATGTGACCGGCCTGCTCACTCACCCGAGCAGGTCCCGTTGCGCGGCGATCTTCGAGGAGAGGCCGTGCAGTTCCACGAAGCCGCGGGCGTTGGACTGATCGAAGCTGTCGCCCTCGTCATAGGTGGCGAGGTTGAAGTCGTAGAGCGACTCCGGGCTGCGTCGGCCGTTGACGGAGATGTGACCGCCGTGCAAGGTCAGCCGGATGTCACCGGTGACGTGCTCCTGGGTGGAGTCGACAAAAGCGTCCAGGGACCGCTTGAGCGGCGAGAACCACAGGCCGTCGTAGACCAGCTCGGCCCACTTCTGGTCGGTGTGCCGCTTGTAGCGACCCAATTCCCGCTCCAGGGTGACGTGTTCGAGCTCGGCATGGGCGGTGATCAGCACCATCGCGCCTGGGGCCTCGTACACCTCACGGCTCTTGATGCCCACCAGCCGGTCCTCGACGACGTCGAGCCGGCCGACGCCCTGCGCACCGGCCCGCCGGTTGAGTTCCTCGATGGCCTCGAGCACGCTCACCGGCTTGCCGTCGATCGCGATGGGCCGGCCCTTGTCGAAACTGATGATGACCTCGTCGGGCGACTGCCAGTTGAGCGTCGGGTCCTCGGTGTAGGAGTACACGTCCTTGGTGGGTGCATTCCACAGGTCCTCGAGGAACCCGGTCTCCACTGCGCGGCCCCAGACGTTCTGGTCGATCGAGAACGGCGAGCGCTTGGTCACGTTGATCGGGATCGCGTTCTCCTCGGCGAAGGCGATCGCCTTCTCGCGCGTCCAGGCGTAGTCGCGGACCGGTGCGATGACCTTGAGATCGGGTGCCAGCGAGGCGAATCCGACCTCGAAGCGCACCTGATCATTGCCCTTGCCGGTGCAGCCATGGGCGACGACGGTGCCGCCATGGTCCCGAGCAGCGGTCACCAGATGTTTGGCGATCAGCGGCCGCGACACGGCCGACACCAGCGGGTAACGATCCATGTAGAGGGCATTGGCGGTGATGGCGGGCAGGCAGTAGTCGTCGGCGAATTCGTCACGCGCGTCGACGAGTACGGCCTCCACCGCACCGCAGTCGAGAGCGCGCTGACGCACGACCTCCATGTCCTCGCCACCTTGGCCCAGGTCGACCGCGACCGCCACGACCTCATTGCCGGTTTCCCGGCCGATCCAGCTGATGGCGACCGAAGTATCCAGTCCGCCCGAGTATGCGAGTACGACGCGATCGGCCATGTGTTTATGAACTCCTGTTTCGTGTGTGCACATCCATCATGGGATGCGCGGTTGGCTGGGGTGATCGGGGGTCCGATGAACGGTTCTCCCGATCAACCCGGGGTATCAGATCCGCCGATGGTCGGTCAGGTCTGCCGGGTCTTGGGGTGGTCGGGTCGGGGGTGGTCGGGTCTGGGCTGTCGGGTCTGCGTGTACCGGACGGAACGACGCGGCCCGGTCACACGAGACCCTCGATTCGTCGAGCCATCTCGGCACCGTCGATCGGATCACGCGCGCACACGAAGATCGTGTCATCACCGGCGATGGTGCCGACCACGTCGGGCAGGCTCGCCCGGTCGATGGCGCTGGCAAGATAGTGCGCCGCACCCGGCGGCGTGCGCAGGACGGCCAGGTTTCCGCTGCTGTCGGTGGAGACCAATAGTTCGGAGACCAACCGCGCGAGCCGATCGGTACCGCCGAACACCCCACGAACCGGCGAACCGTCCTCGGGAACCATGTACACGCCGACGCCACCGTCGGCGGCACGCAGCTTCACCGCACCGAGTTCGTCGAGGTCACGCGAGATGGTCGCCTGTGTGGCGTCGATACCGCGTGCGGCGAGCAGATGCTGCAGCTCGGATTGGCTGCGCACCTGCCGTTTGGCCAGGACCTCGACGATCAGCGCGTGCCGGCCGGCACGCGTGGCGGCCAGCCGCGGCTCGGGCTGCTCGGATCTGCTCGATGCGGTCATCGATGCTCCAGCAACCAGATCAGCAAGGCCTTCTGCGCGTGCAGCCGGTTCTCGGCCTCGTCGAAGACCGCACTCGCCGGCCCGTCGATGACCTCGTCGGTGATCTCGTCGCCGCGGTGGGCCGGCAGGCAGTGCAACACGACCGCCCCGGGAGCGGCGTGGGAGAGGAGCCCGGCGTTGATCTGATACGGCCGAAACGGCGCCTTTCGATCCCTGCCGTCGTCCTCCTGTCCCATCGACACCCAGGTGTCGGTGACCAGCACGTCGGCATCGGTCGCGGCGCGGACCGGGTCGGCGACCAGCCGAATCGACCCACCGGTCAGCGTTGCACGCTTCTCGGTGTCGGCGATGACCTGGGCGTCGGGCGCGAAGCCATCGGGGGCGCTGATCGTCACGTGCATCCCGGCGGTGACTCCGCCGAGCGCCAGCGAATGCGCCATGTTGTTCGCACCGTCGCCGAGGTAGGTCATCCGCAGTCCGGCGGTGGCGCCCTTGCGTTCGATGATCGTCTGCAGGTCGGCGAGTATCTGACACGGGTGAAAGCTGTCGGAGAGGGCGTTGACGACGGGAATCGTGGCGGTGGACGCCATTTGCTCGAGCCGTTCCTGGGCGAAGGTGCGCCACACCACCGCGTCGACGAAGCGCGAGAGCACCCGGCCGGTGTCGGGTAGGGATTCGTCGCGGCCGAGCTGGGTGGTGCGTCCGTCGACGACCACGGCGTGGCCGCCGAGTTGGGCGATTCCCATCTCGAAGGAGAACCGGGTGCGCGTGGAGTTCTTGTCGAAGATCACCCCGACGCCCCGCGGGCCCTCCAGCGGGCGATACGCGAACGGGTTGCGCTTGACGTCGGCGGCGAGTGCGAGCACTTGTGCCTGCTCGTCGGCGGTCAGGTCGTCGTCGCGCAAGAAATGGCGTGTCATGGGCGTCCCTTCGCTTCGGTCTCGGCGTGCGCGGCGTCTGTGGCGGCATCGAGGATCGCCGGTAGTGCGGCGACGAATTCCCGGCCCTGTTCCTCGGTGAGGATCAGCGCGGGCGCGAGGCGCAGCACATCGGGCGCCGGCGCATTGATGAGGAAGCCGTCTGCGCGGGCGGCGGCTTCGACGTGGGCGGCCGCTGCCCGGTTCAGCACGATCCCGAGTAGCAGGCCGGATCCGCGGACATGCGAGATCAGCGGGTGGTCGAGGTCCTCGATGCCTGCGGCTATCGATTTACCCACCGCCGCAACGTGTTCGACGAGTCCCTCGTCGTCGATGACCCGCAGGACTGCCAGTGCTGCCGCGGCACTGACCGGGTTGCCGCCGAAGGTGGTTCCGTGCTGTCCGGGCGTGAAGAGGTCTGCCGCATCGCCGGTCGCGATGCACGCGCCGATGGGCAGGCCGCCGCCGAGGCCCTTGGCCAGGGTCATCACGTCCGGTACCACCCCGCCGGCCTGGTGGGCGAAGAACGTTCCGGTGCGCGCGATCCCGGTCTGCACCTCGTCGAGGATCAGCAGGGCCCCACGCTCGGCGGTGATCCGCCGGGCGTGTGCCAGATAGTCGGCGGGCGGCACGACGACACCTGACTCACCGAGGATCGGTTCGAGGATGACTGCCGCGGTGTGTTCGTCGACCGCCGTATCGAGGGCGGCGGCATCGCCGAAGGGCACGAACTCGACGCCCGGCGGCATCGGCGCGAAGGGCTCGCGCTTGCCCGGCTGTCCGGTCATCGCGAGTGCACCCATCGTGCGGCCGTGAAAGGCTTTGTCCGCAGCAATGATCTGTGGCCGTCCGGTCCGTCGTGCAAGTTTGAACGCGGCCTCGTTGGCCTCGGTTCCCGAATTGCAGAAGAAGACCCGGCCCGGATGGCCGAACCGGCCAAGGAGCTGCTCGGCGAGCTCGACGACGCGCTCGTTGATGTAGAGGTTCGACACGTGGCCGAGGGTGGCCAGCTGGGTGGAGACGGCATCGATGATTGCCGGATGGGCGTGGCCGAGCGCGTTGACGGCGATTCCGCCGAGCAGATCGAGGTAGCGCTTCCCGTCGGCGTCCCACACGTAGGCCCCGTCGCCACGTTCGAGTGTCAGCGCCGGGGTGCCATAGTTGTTCATCAGCGCGGTGGACCACCGCTGCTGCCAGGGTGCGGTCATGAGGTCGTGACTTTCGGGTCGGGAGTCGGTGTGCGGGTATCGGAGTCGGCGCCGGTGTCGGCGCCGGTTCGGTATGGCACCACGGTCGTTCCGGCCGAACTCGAGGTCAACAGTTCGGCCAGCACCGCGTGGGATACCCGGCCGTCGATGACATGCGCCCGGCGCACCCCACCGGTCACCGCCCGCAGGCAGGCCTCCATCTTCGGAACCATGCCGGAATCCAAGCGCGGCAACAGTTCTGCGAGCCGTTCGGTATCGATCTCCGACACCATCGAGGCCCGGTCGGGCCAGTCGGTGTAGAGACCTTCGACATCGGTGAGCATCACCAGTCGCGCGGCACCCAAGGCCTCGGCCAGCGCGCCGGCGGCGGTGTCGGCGTTGATGTTGTGCACCACGCCATCACGGTCGGGGGCGATCGTGGAGATCACCGGAATCCGCCCGGCGGCAACAAGATCGAGAACCGCCGAGGCATTCACCGAGGAGATGTCGCCGACCAGACCGACGTCGGTGGCCACGCCGTCGACCAGGACCGAACGGCGGACCGCGGTGAACAGATGGGCGTCCTCACCGGTCAGGCCCACCGCGTACGGACCATGAGTGTTGATCAACCCCACCAGCTCTCGGCCGACCTGCCCGAACAGCACCATCCGGACGACATCCATCACTTCCGGAGTGGTGACCCGGAAACCGCCGCGGAACTCTCCCGACAACCCCAGCCTCGCGAGCATTGCCGAGATCTGCGGCCCGCCGCCGTGCACCACGATCGGGTGCATCCCGCAGGCACGAAGGAACACCATGTCCACGGCGAACGCGCGTTTCAGGTCATCGTCGACCATCGCGTTGCCGCCGTACTTGACCACGACGGTCGCGCCGGCGAGCGCCTGCATCGCAGGCAGCGCGTCGGCGAGTACGGCCGCCTTGTCCACGTCCGCCGATGCGGCGGTGTCGACAGCGATCTCGTGACCGTCGGGGAATGCTCCGGTGCTCATGAGGAATACGCCGAATTCTCTTCGACGTAACCGTGCGAGAGGTCGGTGGTCCGGATCGACCCGGATGCCGAGCCCAGTCCGAGATCGATGCGCACCTCGATGTCGGCGCCCGACAGGTCCACCTCCCGTGCACCGGGTGCACCCGCACCGTCGACGCACACCGCATTACCGTTGAACGACACCGAGATCCGGTCGGGATCGATCGTGACCGGCGCAATCCCCACGGCGGCGAGAACGCGGCCCCAATTGGGATCGGACCCGAAAAGTGCGGTCTTGACCAGCGAGTCACGCGCGACCGTGCGGGCGATCGTGATCGCGTCGTCCTCGGTGCGCGCGCCGGCCACGGTGATGATGATACGTTTGGTGACGCCCTCGGCGTCGGCCATCAACTGGGCCGCCAGTTCGTCGCAGACGGCCAGGACGGCGGCATCGAGATCGGCTTGCTCGACCGGGATCTGGCTGGCGCCCGAGCTGAGCAGCAGCACAGTATCGTTCGTCGAGGTCGCCCCGTCGACGTCGAGGCGATCGAAGGTCAGCGCGGTGGCCCGCCGCAACGCCGCATCGAGCTGCTCGGCGGTGGCCCGGGCATCGGTCGTCAGCACACACAACATGGTGGCCAGCGACGGCGCCAGCATTCCGGCGCCCTTCGCCATGCCGCCGACATTCCATCCCTGCGGATGGTGCAGCGCAACCTGTTTGGGCACCGTATCGGTGGTCATGATCGCGTAGGCCGCATCGGTGCCGCCAGACAGTCCGCCGCCCATATCGTGGACGATCTCGGTCACTCCGGCGAGGACCTTGTTCATCGGCAACCGATCGCCGATGAGGCCCGTGGAACAGACCGCGACCTCCACCGCCCCGGTCTCGGTGCCCCAGTTGCTCAGCGCGTCGGCGACCGCCTCCGCTGTGGCATGGGTGTCCTGAAATCCGCCCGGCCCGGTGCAGGCATTCGCACCGCCGGAGTTGAGGATCACCGCACGCAGCCGACCGGTGGTCAGCACCTGCTGTGACCACAGCACCGGCGCAGCCTTGACCTGATTACGGGTGAACACCCCCGCCGCGGCATGGTCGGGACCCTCGTTGAACACCAGCGCGAGATCTTCTTTGCCAGAAACCTTGATACCGGCCGCGATTCCCGCCGCGCGGAAACCGAGCGGCGCGGTCACACCCTGCTCACGCACCAGCCGCGGCGCGCCCAGCGGCGCGCCCCCGACGATCCGGTCCTCGGTGTCGGTCCGGCCGTCCGTGTCGACCCGATCATCCGATGCCGTCACGGCGCGATCCCCACGGTGCTCAATCCCTCTGCCTCATCCCAGCCCAACGCCAGGTTCATCGATTGCACGGCGGCCCCGCCGGTGCCCTTGGTCAGGTTGTCGACGGCACCGACAGCCACCAGCGTGCCGGCGCGCTCGTCGACGGTCACCGCGATCTGGACGGCGTTCGAGCCGATCACCGAACCGGTCGTCGGCAACGATCCGGCCGGCAGCACATGCACGAAATGTTCGTCGCCATATGCCTTCTCGTAGACGGCACGGACCTCGTCGACAGTGGCGGTGGTCCGCGCGGTGCAGGTGGCAAGAATGCCACGCGACATCGGGACGAGAACGGGTGTGAACGAGACACTCACCGGCAGATCGGCCGCCTCCGAGAGCGCCTGGGCGATCTCCGGGGTGTGGCGATGGGTACCGCCGACGCCGTATGCGCGAGCCGAACCGATCACCTCGGAGGCGAGCAGGTCGACCTTGGGCGAGCGTCCCGCCCCTGAGGTGCCACTGACCGCGACCACGGTGACCGCGGGCTCGACGAGGCCGGCGGCCAGCGCAGGCAGTAAGGAGAGGATCGAGATGGTGGGATAGCAGCCGGGCACCGCGATCCGGCTCGCGCCCGCGAGCACCTCCCGGTTGCCGGGCAGTTCGGGCAGTCCGTATGGCCACGTGCCGGCGTGGTCGCCGCCGTAATATGCGCTCCAGTCAGCACTGTCACGAAGCCGGAAGTCGGCCCCGCAATCGATGATCAGAGTGGTCGGCGGCAGCGCGTCGGCGATTGCGGCCGAGGTACCGTGCGGTAGTCCGAGGAACACCACGTCGTGTCCCGCGAGGACCTCGGTGGTCGTCTCCTCGAGAACCCGATCGGCCAGCGGCAGCAAATGCGAATGCTGGGAGCCGAGTGTGCTCCCGGCGTTGCCGCCCGCGGTCAACGCGCCGATCTCCAGCTCACCCGAACGCAGTCGGGGGTGACCGCAGAGAAGACGCAGGATCTCACCGCCCGCATAGCCGCTGGCACCAGCGACCGCCACCTTGATCGTCGTCATGCAAACATTATGCACGATGATGCAAATTGATTCATGGGCGGTTCCGCGGTCGGCCCTCGCAACCGCCGGGCTCCACTGTCCATCGGGCCGGCGGTCCACCCGATGGGACGCTACGGGACGAGCACTATCCGGCCGAACACAACACCGTCGTCCATCTGCCGATGGGCCTCGGCAGCGTCGGCCAACGGCATGACCGCGTGCACCACCGAGTGCAGTTCGCCGCGCGACGCCCCGGCAAACCATTTCGCGCGCACGGCGTCGCGCGCGGCCACGGGCACCGTGTCCAGACTGAAGGTCGCAAACGACCGAGACCGCTGGAATGCGCCCATCAGTCGCATTCCGAAGTCGACCGGCGGCGCCCCGGCAATGACTCCGACCAGTACGAACCGGCCATTGGACGCGAGCCGGTCAAGGAAGTCCGGTAGGTGCGCACCGCCGGCGATGTCGATGATCACGTCGTATGACTCCGGCGCCGCAGAGTCCCCGTGGCCAGTGCGATCGAGTACATGCGTCGCGCCGAGCGCCCGCAGGCGCGCGCCACGATCCGCCGACGAGGTCGTGACTGCAACCACGTCGGCGCCACCGGCCGCAGCCATCTCGACGGCGGCGATGCCGATGCTGCCGGCCGCACCACGCACGAGCACCGACTCGCCCGCGGTGAAGTGGGCGTGGCGCAGGGCGAAGTGTGCGACCGGCGCCGCGCTGCCTAACGTCACCGCATCGATCGATGACAGGCCGTCGGGAAGTTCGACGATCTCGCTCACTCGCGCGAGCGCCTGCTCGGCGTATCCGCCGCCGAGGCCGGTGAACGCCCAGACCCGGCGTCCGATCAAGGAGGTATCGACGCCATCACCCACCGCGGTCACGGTGCCGGCGACCTCGCTTCCCGGGATCAGCCCCTCGGCGAAGCCGTATCCGGCGAGAGTTCCGCGCCGGATGACCGCGTCGACGCCACCCACGCCGATCGCCTCGGTCTCGATGACCACCTCTGCGTTTCCCGCTCGGGGTCGGGGGATGTCGGTCTCCACCAGTCCGGCGGGTTCCCCGAACTGTTCTATGCTCACCGCGCGCACCTGCGCCTCCTCGAAGTTCCTGCTGTCTGCGATACGGTGACGACGCTAGCGGACGCACCCGTCCACTTATCGGAAGTGAGAAGTATGCCGGTTCGATCGCCTCAGATGTTGCGCACCGACGCCCGGGACAATCGCGATCAGATCCTGGCGGCCGCACGGACACTGTTCACCGAGAGCGGCCTGCAGGTCACGATGCGACAGATCGCGCGCCGCGCCGCGGTCGGCCCGGCAACCCTCTACCGACGGTTCCCGACGAAGCAGATCCTGATCGACGAAGCCTTTGCCGACGAACTCCGCACCTGCCGACAGATCGTCGACGACGGTTGTGCCCACGAAGACCCGTGGCGTGGGTTCTGCGGCGTCATCGAACGGCTCATCGTCCTCAATGCCCAGAATCAGGGATTCGTCGACGCGTTCACGTCGTCGACCGCAGAGATGAACGCGGTTGCGGCACATCGTGTCTCGATGATTCGCAAGCTCACGGCGCTGACCGCCCGCGCGCAGGCCATGGGGGGCCTACGACACGATTTCGTGATCGATGACGTCGTGCTGATCTTGTTGGCCGGTCGCGGCCTTGCCACCCTCCCGCAGGAGCACCGGGCCAGGGCCGCAACGCGCTTCGCCGCGGTGGCCGTCTCCGGGCTCCGGCAATCCGAGGACAACGTGGCATTGCCACAAGGTTCGAGAATGGCCGCCGCCGTGATCCTGGGTGGCACGGCCTGAGCGCCGGCTACCGCAACCGCGCACCGACCCGATCGCCGGCAACCGCCACCGCCGCCAGCTTCGCCGCGTTGGCTTCGTCCTCGGTGAGCGTGCGGTCGTCGGCGCGGAAACGTAACGAGAAGGTCAAGGACTTGTTGCCCTCGCCGACCTGACTACCGGTGAACACGTCGAACAGGTCGATCGCCTCGAGCAGTTCACCCGCACCCGCTACCAGCGAAACCCGGACGTCTTCGGCCGGCACGTCGTGCGCAACGACGACGGCCACGTCCTGCAGAACGGCCGGGAACACGCTCACATCAGGTGCCGGCAGCACGGTCGTGAGCGGCAAGGCGTCGATGTCGATCTCCACCGCACACGTTCGTTTGGGGAGTCCGGCGCGTTCGAGTACCGCCGGATGCAGCTCTCCCGCATACCCCACCGTCGACCCCTCGACACTCAGCCTGGCGCACCGGCCGGGATGCCACGGCCGGTGGTCGTCGGCCGTGAGCTCGATGGTCACACCGGCCGTGCGCCCGACCGTTCGCGCCGCCTCGAAGGCGTCGAGATAGTCCGCGGTACGGCCCGGACCCCACGGGCCTGCCGGGTCACGCAGGCCCGTGACAACCGCCGCCACATGCAGCGGTTGCTGCGGAAGCGACGCGTCGAGGGCGGCGATCTCCTCGTCGGTGGGACTGCGCGTCACATCCAGCGCACCGACCGGGGCGACATTGTCCCCGACGATGACCACCTGGCCGATGGTGAACAGCGACAGGTCGCGCTGACCGCGAGCGATGTTGCGGGCGGCCATCTCCAGCAGCCCGGGCAGCAGCGTGGTGTTGAGTTCGGGACGGTCGGCCTCGAGCGGGTTGAGCACCTTGGCGGTGCGCCGCCGCTCGTCGTCGGCCGCGAGATCCCATTGGTCGAAGACACCCGCGGGCATGAACGGATACGGCAACACCTCGACGTAGCCATCGAGCGCCAGCGCGCGGCCGATTCCGCGGCGGCGGCGCTGCGCAGCCGTCAGACCGGTGCCTGCAGGCGCTGTCGGTGGGATGGCCGGGATGTCCTCGAGCCCTTCGAGGCGCAACACCTCTTCGACAAGATCGGCCCGTTGGCGCAGATCGGCTCGCCACGACGGCGGGGTGACCTCCAGCGGACCACTGCCGGCAACCAGACAACCGACCTCGGTCAGGCGCGCCGCGGTGGTTCCGGTGGGGTACGTGACGCCGGCGGTGCGGTCCGGTTCGTCGGCCGCGATGGTGATCGGCTGCGGCGCGGCGACGGTGACGCGATCCTCCGACAGCGGGGAGGCGACCTCACCGCCGGTGAGCTCCACGATCAGCGAGGAGGCGCGATCGGAGGCAACCGCGGTGATCGCCGGATCCACGGTGCGCTCGAAGCGCTTGGCGGCCTCCGAGGTGAGCCTGTGCCGCTTGCCGCTGCGGAACACCCGAACAGGGTCGAAGGTGGCCGCTTCGAGCAGCACCCGTGTGGTCTGCGGGCCGACCTCGGTGCCGGCACCACCCATCACACCGGCCAACGCGATCGGGCCGCTCTCGTCGGCGATCACGACGTCCTCGGGGTCGAGTTCGCGGACCACTCCGTCGAGGGTGGTCAGCTCCTCCCCCGCCCTCGCGTTGCGCACCGTGATCGCGCCGGTGATCTTGTCGGCGTCGAATGCATGCAACGGCTGGCCGAGTTCGAGCATCACATAGTTGGTGACGTCGACGACGGCCGAGATCGGTCGCACCCCGGCGACCAGCAGACGCTTCTGCATCCACCACGGCGATGCCGCGGTCGCGTCCACCCCGGTGATGAGTCGCGCCGTGTATCGCGTCGCGGTCGACGCGGGATCGATCGAGACCGGCCACGGCTCGCCCCCGGCCGCGATCGCCTCGCCGGGTAGGCCGGGATCGATGAACGGCACCGAGAAGCTGCTCGCGAGTTCGCGCCCGAGCCCGCGGACGGAGAAGGCGTAACCGCGGTCCGGGGTGACGTTCACATCGATCGCGGCGTCGTCGAGGCCGAGTACGTCCCGCGCGTCGGCGCCAGGCGCGGCAGTGCCGGGGGCGAGAACCAGAATGCCGCTGTGATCGGTCCCGATCCCCAGTTCGGAGATCGAGCAGATCATGCCGTCGGAGGTATGGCCGTAGGTCTTTCGGGCGGTGATCTCGAACGGCCCGGGCAGCACGGTACCCGGCAGAGCCGCCACGATCAGGTCACCTTCGGCGAAATTACGTGCACCACAGATGATTTCTCGAAGATCGTCCTCGCCGACATCCACTGTGCAGAAGCGGATGGGCTTTTTGAATTCGGTCAGCTCGGTGATCTCGCGCACCCGCCCGATGACCAGTGGGCCGGTGATCTCGGGGAAGGGATCGATATCCTCGATCTCGAATCCGACGCGGACGAAGCCTGCGTCGATCTCCTCGGCACTCGCCGACCAATTCGGGTCGCCGGCACGCAACACCTCGGTGTACCAGGATTGTGGGGCACGCACGTCTATCAGCTACTTTCTCGAAAGTGTGGCGATGTCTCGGGGGTCACACCGCGGGGCCGAACGGCAGCGAGAAGCGGATGTCACCCTCGACCATGTCGCGCATGTCGGAGATGTCGTTGCGGAACTGCAGAGTGCGTTCCAAACCCATCCCGAAAGCGAAGCCGGAGTAGACGTCGGGATCGATTCCGTTCGCGCGCAGTACATTCGGGTTCACCATGCCGCAGCCACCCCACTCGACCCAGCCCGGGCCACCCTTCTTGGCGGGGAACCATACGTCCACCTCGGCCGACGGTTCGGTGAAGGGGAAGTAGCTCGCGCGCATGCGTGTGGTGGTGTCGGGACCGAACAGGGCGCGCGCGAAGATCTCCAGCGTGCCACGCAGATTGGCCAAGGTCAGCCCCTTGTCGACGGCGAGGCCCTCGATCTGGTGGAAGACCGGGGTGTGCGTGGCATCCAGCTCGTCGGTGCGGAAAGTCCGGCCCGGGCACGCCACATAGATCGGGACGTCGCGGCTGAGCATGGATCGCACCTGCACCGGCGAGGTGTGGGTGCGCAGCACCTGCCGCGACCCCGGCGGGGCGATGTAGAAGGTGTCCTGCATCGACCGGGCCGGGTGGTCGGGCAAGAAGTTGAGTGCGTCGAAATTGTGGTGTTCGGTCTCCACCTCCGGCCCCTCGGCGATCTCCCAACCCATGCCGACGAAGACGTCGGCCACCTGCTCGGAGATGACGGTGATCGGGTGGCGCGCGCCGAGCCGACGACGACGGCTCGGCAAGGTGACGTCGACGGATTCGGCGTCGAGGACTGCCGCATCCCGCCGGGCTTCGAGAACAGCAGTGCGTGCGTCGAGTGCCGCCGACACCCGCGCACGGACCTCGTTGACCGCCTTGCCTGCCGACGAGCGCTGATCCTTGGGAAGCCCGCCCAACGCGCGGCGGGCCAGAGCGAGAGGTGATCGGTCACCGAGATGGGCCGACTTCGCAAGCGAAAGCGCGTCCAGGTCGGCGGCCGAATCGAACGCTGCGAGCGCAGCGTTTGCTGCATCGTCGAGTTCCTGCGGTTCGGGGAATCGGAGATCCGGCATTCCCTGATCGTCGGCGGAAGGTGCCACGGCTGGCGACTCCTCGTCATCACTTGTCGGGCTGGGCGTCGATCACCGCACCGACCTGCACAGCTGCCGATCAGCGCCTGCGATGACTCCCGATCGAGGGTAGTCGACCGTCTGATCGTGTTGACCTGCGGGCGGCGGGGCGCCACGCCGCACCGCCCATGTCGGTTACGGGCCGGACCGAATCGACTCGATCAACAACTCGCGCAGCACCGTCGCATCGCTGATGTCGGCGCGTTTGGCGCCGGTGAGCAAAGTCAGCCGGCCGCCGCCGGCAACCAGCTCGGTCAGTGCCGCGAGCGCTGGGGCGTGGTCGGGCTGGGCGAGTTCGTCGCGGTATCGGCGAGAGAATTCCGAGAACTTCGCCGGGTCATGGCCGTACCACTTGCGTAGCTCGGTCGACGGAGCAAGGTTCTTGGACCACTCGTCGAGGTGCGCCCGCTCGTTGCTGATCCCACGCGGCCAGAGCCGGTCCACGAGCACGCGGTTCCCGTCAGCGGAATCCGGCTCGTCATAGATTCGCCGAACTGCGATGAAAGGATCTGGCATGGGCTTGCCCCCTCGGTGTTGCCGGAGTCACCTGCCCCTGATGATATGTCCCGCTCTACTTCGAGTGCTGCACGCGCGCGGCCGCATACAGGCAGATGGCGCTGGCCGCGGCGAGGTTGAGACTTTCGGCTCGACCGTGAATGGGGATCGATACCCGATGATCGGCGCCGGCGAGGACATCGTCGGGAAGTCCGTGCGCTTCGTTACCGAACAACCATGCCACCGGTTCGGCCAGCACCGTGTCGGCAGCGTCGAGACCCATCTCTCCGTCGGCGGCGGTGGCGAGCGTCGCGATACCTTCGGCCCGGATCGCGGTCAGTGCGGAGTCCACACTGTCGGCGCGGACCACCGGGATGTGAAAGATACTTCCGGCGCTCGCGCGCACCACCTTGCCGTTGTGTGGGTCGACGGATGCGCCGAGCAGCACCACCGCATCGGCGCCCATCGCGTCCGCGCACCGGATCAGCGTTCCGACGTTGCCGGGTTCGCGCGGCTCCACCGCGACGGCGAGCAGTCGGGGCCGGGCGGCGAGCACCGCGTCGAGGTCGACGGTGAGTAGCTCACATTCCGCGAAAATACCTGGCGCGGTCGTGGTTTCGGCCAGCTTGTCCGCTGCCCGCGCACTCAACAGGTACACCGGCCGCGCCGCGGTCGTCGCCCGCGCGAGCAGGTCGCCGAACCGGTCTGTCGAATCCTCGCGGACCAGTACCGCGTGTGCCCGACCGGTGCTCAGCGCCGCGTCCACCGCATTGGCACCCTCGACGAGGAAGCGCTGTTGCGTCTTGCGTACCGGCGCGCGATGCAGCTTCGCCAACGAAACGACCCGCGACGAGCGTTCGGAGAGAACGTCCATCGCGGGTCGGGAATCGTCGATCGTCGGCGAGATCAGGCAGCCGGCGCGTTGACGTCGGCGGGCAGCGCCTTGCGGGCAACCTCGACCAGGCCGGTGAAGGCCTCGGGATCGGTGACGGCGATGTCGGCGAGCACCTTGCGGTCGACCTCGACACCCGCGGCCTTGAGGCCCTGGATGAAGCGGTTGTAGGTGATGTCGTTGGCGCGGGCCGCTGCGTTGATACGCGAGATCCACAGCTTGCGGAACTCACCCTTGCGGGCGCGACGGTCCCGGTATGCGTAGGTCAGCGAGTGGAGCTGCTGCTCCTTGGCCTTGCGGTACAGGCGCGAACGCTGTCCGCGGTAACCCTTGGAAGCCTCCAGAGTTGAACGACGCTTCTTCTGGGCGTTGACAGCCCTTTTCACGCGTGCCATGTGTAAATCCTCTTCTTGGTGGTGGTCAGGGCGTCAGCGGTTGAGCAGCCGCTTGATGCGCGGCGCGTCGTTTTCGCTCACGACGGCGATGCCATCGAGGCGACGGGTCCGGCGAGAGGACTTGTGCTCCAACAGGTGGCGTCGGTTGGCCTTCTGGCGCACGATCTTTCCGCTGCCGGTCACCTTGAAACGCTTCGCGGTGCCCTTGTGGGTCTTGCTCTTGGGCATGTGTATTCCTTCGTTTGGGCGAACTCCAACCACGCGTCCGCCGGGCGGACGTGCTGGGTTCGCGGTGGTCTGTCCGTCGACCGCGTTAGCGTTCGACGACCGGTGTCGTCTAGTTCCTCGTGGCGTCGGCGTCGCCGGCCTGCCGCGGCGGACGCTGCGACTGCTCTTGCGCCTTGACGCGGGTCTTCGCTCCCTTGTGCGGGGCGAGGACCATCGTCATGTTGCGGCCGTCCTGCTTTGCCGAGGTCTCGACGAAGCCGTAGTCGGCGACGTCGCTGCCGAGTCGCTGCAGGAGTCGGAACCCGAGCTCGGGCCGCGACTGCTCGCGTCCACGGAACATGATGGTGACCTTCACCTTGGACCCGTCTTTCAAGAACCGGATGACGTGACCCTTTTTGGTCTCGTAATCGTGGTCGTCGATCTTCGGGCGGAGCTTCTGCTCCTTGATGACGGTCATCTGCTGGTTACGACGCGCCTCGCGCTGCTTCTGGGCGGCTTCGTATTTGAACTTGCCGTAGTCCATGATCTTGCACACCGGCGGGCGGGCGTCGGGTGCAACCTCGACCAGATCCAGATCGGCCTCGTAGGCCAAGCGGAGCGCATCTTCAACACGCACGATGCCCACCTGCTCCGAATTGGGTCCGACGAGTCGGACCTCCGGTACGCGGATGCGCTCGTTGATGCGGGTCTCAGTGCTGATGGGGCCTCCTTGATAATTCCGAAAAGGTCGGCCGCCGCGATGAGTCGGGCGCAGGAGGAGAATGGCCTCAGCAAAAAAGCCCCGCGGCGATCCGGTGCGGATCACATGCAGGGCTCCAACGCCGACCGGTCCGTCGATGCCTGGCATCACCGACCCGTGCCACTCGATGGTGGATCCGGGTCTTTCGGACCGGACCGTACAACTGCATCTTGGGAATGCGTCGTAGCGGTGGGAGCCTGACTCCACTTGCAACCCCGGCGAACCGGGGCGGTCGTGCTATGGAAGTCTAACAGTCATGACCGGAAACACCTATTCGCCCTCCGACGACGCCGCTGGTGACGGACCTGCCGACGGCAATCCGGGCGAGGGTCAGACCGAAGAAAACCCTTCCATTGCCCCCGACGACAACGTGCGTGACCTGGCAGATATTCCGGCGATCGAGGTCATCACCAAGGCCATCGTCATGCTGATGAGCGCGTCCGCGGAGAAGCTCGGGCTGGCCGAGGGCGCCGCTGATTCGGCCGTTGACCTCGACGAGGCGCGGCGACTCATCACCGCGCTCGCCGGTCTCATCGATGCGTCACGGGCGGATCTCGGCATCCACGCGGCGCCGATCCGTGACGGCCTCAAACAACTGCAGCTCGCCTTTCGTGAGGCGAGTGCCTACCCGGACGAGCCGGGTGAAGGCCCGGGCGAGAAGTACACCGGGCCGGTGCGGGATCGGCGTCGCTAGCGCCGGCGGCGCCTCGCATCGCGATCGAGATCGAACACGGCGACCGAGCCCGGTCCCGGCCCCGCGTCGGCCACCACCACGCCCGCGTCGGTGCTGATCGTCGAATGCGCTGCGGTGTCGTGATATCCGCCGCCAGTGGGCCCGGCGAAGCTCGCCATGGCCACCGGTGCCGGGTGCACCTCGCCGCCGCGCATGCCTCGGCGATCGTCGCGATCGACGGATCGTCAGGCGACACGGGCACGGCGTCGAGGCGATATCCGGTAAGCGACAACTCAGGGAACACGATCAGGTCGGCACCGGCGCGGTGGATGAGCTCTGCGTGTTCACGTGCGCTTCCCCGCAACGAGAGTCGGTCGAGGGCGGGTTGGGCCACCGCGACCCGCAGGACCGCTGCCCTCTGTGTCATCACGCCGATCTCGGTCACCGCATCAGCGTGGCACCGTGCACGCCCGGCCGTCGCGCGAAACGGCCGTGTCCGGTGAACGGCTCCCGCCCGGTAATGCGTCCCGGGCGCCTACGCTGAAGCCATGACGGCATCCGACGAGTCAGCGTCCTCCCCCGCCGATCCCGGTCGGCCCGACGACGACATCATCGACGGCGAGGTCCTGCCGCCGGCGACGCCGAGGGCCGTCGAGAATCCCTTGACGCCTCCGCTCCCCGATCCCGACTACACCGAATCCGGTGTTCCCACTTTCGATTTCGTCCGCGACAAGATCGAGAATCGCATCACGACCGCCATCGGCTCGCAGGAGCTCGCCGAGGGCACACCCGAAGGCCGGCAGGTCGACAAGATGATCCGCAAGCGTGACGAGGCAGCCAAGGAGCGTCTCGAGGAGATCCGAAAGTCGATGGGCCAGTAGCGGTATCGCACTCATCGTCACTGCGGCACCGGATGTGCGAGATGTTCACGCGCATGGTCGAGGCCAAGGATCTCTCACTTGTCGAGACCTACTACGACCCGGACTTCGAGCTGCACACCAACGGTCAGGTGCAGGACTACCAGGCGTTTCACGACGGGCACGCCCGCGTCTATCCGACCGCGATCAGCTATTCCGTCCGGTATGACGACGAGGCGTGGGTGGAGGGCGACGGCCGACTCGGCGGTCGGGTCTGGATAACCACCGAACGTCCCGGCGAGCCCGCGTCGGAGATCGAGGTCATCTTCCTGGCGACGTTCCGTGACGGCCGTATCCACCGCCTCTGGGAGCTGACCTGGCCGGATTGGAGTTCGCTGAAAGCGTTCGACAGCTACGCCGACTAGGCGCCGGCGGCGGTGTCCTGGCGAGCGTCGTCGGGGAGGTCAGCCGACCGAGGCCACCTGCTCGTCGTCGACGATCTCGGCGAGGAACTTTCCGGTGTGACTCTCCGGGGTGTCGGCGATGTCCTCGGGCGTGCCCTCGGCGACCACCATGCCGCCGCCCGTGCCGCCCTCGGGCCCCATGTCGATGACCCAGTCTGCGGTTTTGATGACGTCGAGGTTGTGCTCGATGACGATCACGGTGTTGCCCTTGTCGACCAGCCCGTTGATGACCGCGAGCAACTTCTTGATGTCCTCGAAGTGCAGACCGGTCGTCGGCTCGTCGAGGATGTAGACGGTGCGGCCCGATGACCGCTTCTGGAGTTCGGCGGACAGCTTCACACGCTGCGCCTCCCCGCCGGACAGGGTCGGCGCCGGCTGCCCGAGCCGGACGTAGCCCAGACCGACTTCGACGAGGGTTTTGAGATACCGGTGGATCGAGGTGACCGGCTCGAAGAACTCGGCGGCCTCCTCGATGGGCATGTCGAGTACCTCGGCGATGGTCTTGCCCTTGTAATGCACCTCGAGGGTCTCGCGGTTGTATCGCGCACCATGGCACACCTCACAAGGGACGTACACATCCGGCAGGAAGTTCATCTCGATCTTGATGGTCCCCTCGCCGGCGCACGCCTCGCAGCGACCGCCCTTGACGTTGAAGGAGAACCGGCCCGGCTGATAGCCCCGGACCTTGGCCTCGGTGGTGGCGGCGAACAACGTGCGGATCTTGTCGAAGACGCCGGTGTAGGTCGCCGGATTGGAGCGTGGGGTGCGGCCGATCGGTGACTGGTCAACCTGTACGAGCTTGTCCAGATTTCCGAGACCGTTCACCCGGGTGTGCCGACCCGGCACCTGACGAGCGCCGTTGAGCTTGTTGGCGAGCACCGTCGCGAGGATGTCGTTGACCAGTGTGGACTTCCCCGACCCCGATACCCCGGTGACCGCGGTGAGCACACCGAGCGGAAAGGCGACGTCGACGCCACGCAGATTGTGCTCGCGCGCCCCGACTACGGTGAGCTGCCTGTTCTTGGTGATCGGACGGCGGACCGCCGGCACGGGAATGGTGTCGCGGCCCGCAAGGTAGTTACCCGTCAACGACTTTCGGTTCTTGAGCAGATCCCGGTAGCTGCCCGAGTGCACGACCTCACCGCCGTGCTCACCCGCCCGCGGCCCGATGTCGACGATCCAGTCGGCCGACCGGATGGTGTCCTCGTCATGTTCGACCACGATCAGGGTGTTGCCGAGATCACGCAAGCGCGTGAGCGTTTCGATGAGGCGCCGGTTGTCGCGCTGATGCAACCCGATGGACGGCTCGTCGAGGACGTAGAGAACGCCGGCCAGGCCGGCACCGATCTGGGTCGCCAGCCGGATACGCTGCGCCTCCCCGCCCGAGAGTGAGCCGGCCGCGCGCTCCAACGACAGGTACTCCAGACCGACGTCGAGCAGGAATCTGATGCGTGCCTGGATCTCTTTGAGGACCCGTCCGGCGATCGCTTTCTGCCGCTGGTTCAGCGAGAGTCCATCGAGGAAGACCGCGCAATCGGTGATCGAGAGCGCACACACCTGCGCGATCGATCGGGGACCGTCAGTCGGGTGGTCGAGGGTCACCGCAAGGATCTCCGGGCGCAGCCGGGCGCCACCGCACGCAGGACACGGCACGTCGCGCATGTAGCCCTCGTACCGTTCCTTCATCTGCTCGGACTCGGTCTGGTCCAACCGGCGGTTCAGAAACGCCATCACACCCTCGAACTCGGTGTAATAGGACCGGGTGCGTCCGTAGCGGTTGCGGAACTTGACGTGTACCTGATGATCGGAGCCGTTGAGCAGCGCATTGCGCGCCTTGGCGGGCAGCTTCTTCCACGGGGTGTCCACGTCGAAGCCCATCTGGTCGGCCAGACCGCCCACCAGCCGCAGAAAATAGTCGGCGTTGTGTCCGGTCGACCACGGGGCGATCGCGCCCTCCGACAATGCGAGGTCGGGATCCGGCACGACGAGG
The DNA here is from genome assembly GCF_049844915.1 of Gordonia sp. DT30. Lineage (NCBI taxonomy): Bacteria > Bacillati > Actinomycetota > Actinomycetes > Mycobacteriales > Gordoniaceae > Gordonia > Gordonia sp. DT30. The sequence continues at coordinate 26,105 of NZ_JBNCLY010000026.1, forward strand.
TCCTCGTCGATCTCCTTGCGGACGCCGAGGCCATCGCACTCGGGACAGGCACCGTAGGGCGAGTTGAACGAGAACGAGCGGGGTTCGAGGTCGTCGATCGCGATCGGGTGGCCGTTCGGACAGGCCATCCGTTCGGAGAAGCGTCGCTCTCGATGTGGGTCGTCGGCCTCGAGGTCGACGAAGTCGAGCACGACGATCCCGTCGGCCAGACGCAACGCCGTTTCCACGGAGTCGGTCAGCCGTTGCTTGGCGCTCGCCTTGACGACCAGACGGTCCACGACCACGTCGATGTCATGCTTTTCCTGCTTTTTAAGCTTCGGCGGCTCGGCGAGCGGATATACCTTGCCATCCACCCGGGCACGCGAGAAGCCCTGCGTCTGCAGTTCGGCGAACAGGTCGACGAACTCGCCCTTGCGGGTGCGCACGACCGGCGCGAGCACCTGGAATCGGGTGCCGTCCCCCATGTCGAGCACTTGGTCGACGATCTGCTGTGGCGTCTGCTTGGCGATCTCGGCACCACACACCGGACAGTGCGCCGTGCCCGCCCGCGCGTAGAGCAGGCGCAGGTAGTCGTAGACCTCGGTGATGGTGCCGACGGTCGACCGCGGGTTGCGGTTGGTCGACTTCTGGTCGATCGACACCGCGGGTGAGAGACCTTCGATGAAATCGACGTCGGGCTTGTCCATCTGGCCGAGGAACTGCCGCGCATACGCCGACAACGACTCGACGTAGCGCCGCTGCCCTTCGGCGAAGATCGTGTCGAACGCCAGGGACGACTTACCCGAACCGGACAGCCCGGTGAACACGATCAGACTGTCACGCGGCAGGTCCACGTCGATTCCGCGCAGATTGTGCTCGCGGGCTCCGCGGACGATCAGACGATCAACCACTGCTTTCCTAACTCAAGGCCTCAGGTGTCCGGGGTCATGGCGCCCCGCGCGCAAACCGTAGCGGGAGCCACCGACAGAACCGGCGATAACGGACTTTCGCGCCGGGCTGTCACAACCCGGCGCACCATTGATCCACGATACGCGCGCAGTGTCGATACCCGGCGGCGCAGTTGTCCGGATCACCAACCCGCACCAGCATGTCCGACCGCATGTCTAGGCTTGGGCCCCATGACCTCCGACGCAACCGTCTCCGACGACTACACCGGCGACCTGTCGGAGTCCGGACCCCAACGCCGCACGCTGTCGAACGCGACGATCGTCAAGATCTCCGTCGGCCCGATGGACAACAACACCTACATCGTCACCTCCACGGCAACCGGTGAGCAGCTGATCATCGACGCCGCCAACGACGGCGACACCATCCTGGCGGTACTGCGCGAACTCGGCGGCACACCGAAACTGATCTTCACTACCCACCGCCACTTCGACCACTGGCAGGCTCTCGAGCAGGTGGTGGCGGCCACCGGCATACCGACCGCGGCCGGGCGCCTCGATGCCGCCGAACTCCCCGTGCCCCCGGACACGATCGTCGACAACGGTGATCTCCTGGCGGTCGGCGACCTGACCTTCACCGCCATCCACCTCGTCGGTCACACTCCCGGCTCGATCGCGCTCGCCCTCACCGACCCCGCCGACGGGGTCGTGCACCTGTTCACCGGGGATTCGCTGTTCCCGGGCGGCGTGGGTAAAACCTGGGAACCCGGCGATTTCGACACACTCATCGACGATGTCTCGACCAAGCTGTTCGGCCGCTATCCCGATTCCACGGTGGTCTATCCAGGCCATGGGAAGGACACCACACTCGGTGCCGAACGTCCCGCACTCCCCGACTGGCGCGAACGCGGTTGGTGATGCCCACCCGCATCACACCCCGACCCGGCGGCCATGACGGGTAACCTCGATAAGGCGCCGTATCGAGCAAGCTGATTCGAGAAACCGGGTCGGCCGCTTCGGCGCCGGCTCCGCAAGCAGACCGATCGAAGGGCAGTGTCACCTATGATTCTTCGCCGTATCGCACGTCCCATGCTCGCCACCATTTTCGTTGCGGCGGGGATCGACTCCGTACGCCATCCGACCGGCCGCGCCGAGATGGCCGGCGACTTCATCCACAGTTCCTTGGATGTGTTGCCGGACAACATCTCCGCCGCCGTACCGAACGACCCCGAGACCCTCGTCCGCGTGAACGGCGCCATCCAGGTGGGCGCGGGCCTCCTGCTGGCCACGGGCAAGTTCCCTCGACTCGCCGCGCTCACGCTCACCGGGTCACTGGTTCCGACCACCTTCGCCGGGCACCCGTTCTGGCAGGAAAGTGATCCGCTGAAGCGCGGCCTGCAGCGCAACCAGTTCTTCAAGAACGTCAGCCTGGCCGGCGGACTGCTCATCGCCGCCGCCGACACCGAGGGCAAACCGTCACTGGCGTGGCGCGGCAAGAAGACGGCCAATGCCGCGACCGCGGCGGTCACCGCAGCATTGCCGATCGGCGCCAAGGCCGGCTCGTCGGCGTGGGATTCCTTCGTCGAGCACACACACGAAGGCGCCTCCCTGATCGGGGAGAAGTCCGAAGAGGCCGCCGAACGGATTCGTGACCGCGCACCCGAACTCGCCGACACCGCCCGCGAACGCTCCGTCGAATGGGCCGAGAAAGTCCGCGACCGCGCACCAGAACTCGCCGACACCGCCCGCGAGCGCTCCAGCCAATGGGCCGACAAGGTCCGCGACCGCGCACCCGAACTCGCCGACACCGCCCGCGAACGCTCCAGCCAATGGGCCGACCTGCTCAGCGATCGATCCGCCGAGGTCGCCGAGCGCATCGGCGACCGCGCGCCGGAGCTGGCCGATTCGGCGAAGTCCCTCGCCCGCAACGCGCAGGACAAGGCCGACGCCGGCCGACGCCGCTGGCGAAAGGCTGCGTCCTGACGCTGCCGGTCCGCCAACGAGTCGCCGGTGCCGACCGGCGATTCGAGCCACATCTCTATCCGTGGCATGAAACCACCGACGTCCCGGCATCGTCGCCGCAACCGCCGACGATGCCGGGATCGCCGATCGCCGGTGCCACACTGGTCGTCGGCATCGGCTCGAACGCCTCACCACATGTGTTGCAGCACAAGTTCATCGACGCGGGCCTCGAGGTCGACGATCTCGAACGACGACTCGTCGGCGTTCGAGTCGCCGGGCTCGGCGTCGCTCACTCCGCCCACGTCGCCCGACGTGGTTACATTCCGGCCGGTCCCTATCGACAACCCGGCGCGGAGTTGGCCACCACCGCCGCATGGCTCGAACCCGCACACCTGGCGGTCCTCGACGCCACCGAACCGAACTATCATCGAATGATCGTGAGCTCCACATTCCACCCTGTGCGCGTCGGCGGAACCCCGCATGCGTTCTCCGGCGCCTTCTGTCTATACGTCTCCCGGCACGGCGTGCTGGGAGACGGTCCGACCGCACTTGCGCCCTTCTCATCCCAGGAAGCCATCCTGCGCTGGCTCGGCGAACGAATTCGGCCTGCACTCCCGGCCGCTGCCGACGCCGCAGCCGCGTGCTGCGCTCTCGCCGATCCTGACGGGGGCCGCCGCCTATTCGATGGCATACATGCCGCAGGCCTGGCGCACGACGCACGGTTGGCCTACGCGCGGGTGGCGGTCCGATGAGTTCGTCCCCGGCGAGTACCCACGACCCCCGCAGTACCGAAGAGCAAGCGCACCTCGACCTCGTCTATGCCCGCCTGGACCGGATGCGCACCAACACCAGCCGTCGCCTCTCGGTGGCCCTTCGCGAATCGGGCGGCACCCCGCAGGCGCAGTCCGAGCGCGAGTCATACGAGCGCATGTACATCGACGACCTCTCCAAATATGATGCGGCCGAGCACAATCTGTACTTCGGCCGGTTGGATCTGGCCGACGGGGAGACACGGCGTATCGGTCGCATCGGCATCCTCGACGACGATGACGATGACTCCACGCTCCTGCTGGACTGGCGCGCACCGATGTCCCGGGCGTTCTATCTGGCCACCCCCGCCGCCCCCGAGGGGGTGGCGCGCCGCCGCCACATTCGCACACGCAACCGAGTGGTGGGGGCGGTCAACGATGAACTCCTCGCGGCCGATGAGGCATTGGTGGAAGACTTCGGTCACGGCGACGTCGTCAACGAATCGGCTCTGGTCGCCGCGCTGAACACCGCCCGAACGGGCGAGATGACCGACATCGTCGAGACGATCCAGCGCGAGCAGGACCTCATCATCCGCTCCACCCACCGCGGGGTGACGGTGATCCAGGGCGGACCGGGCACCGGCAAGACCGCGGTGGCCCTGCACCGCGCGGCGTACCTCCTCTACACACACCGCGAAATACTCTCGCGCAGCGGAATCCTGATCATCGGCCCCAACAACGACTTCCTGGATTACATCGGTCAGGTGTTGCCGTCTCTGGGCGAGTCCGGGGTCCTGCTCGCGACCATCGGGGAGTTGTTCCCAGGCGTCGATGCCCGCGCCGAGGAACCACGGACCACCCGAGAGGTCAAGGGCCGCCTCGCGATGCTCGACGTCCTCAAACGGGCGGTACGGGCCAGGCAGTCTCTGCCGCGCACACCCGTTCCGGTCGATTTCGAGGGCTATCGGGTCGAGATCGACAGCGAGCTGGTCAAGACCGCCCGTGGCAAGGCCCGCTCGTCCCGACGTGCCCACAACCAAGCCCAGTCGGTATTTCTGCGCAGCGCACTCGATGGGTTGGCGTCTCGGCACGCACGCACCATCGGATCGAGTCTGCTCGACGGATCTCAGCTGCTGAGTCCCGCAGACATCGCCGACATCCGTGCCGACATGTCGCGTGACGCCGGCATCCGGTCGGCGCTACTGGAGTTCTGGCCGACACTGACCCCGCAGGCGATGCTGCGGGATATCTTCGCCGACAAGGCAACCCTGCGCGAATGCACTCCGGGGTGGAACGACGACGACCGCGCTGCGCTACATCGCGCGCCGGCGGCCGATACCGAGTTGGCTCCCGCCGATGTGCCCTTGCTCGACGAGCTCGCCGAACTGATCGGCTACGGCACTGCAGAGGCCGAGGCGCGCGAGAAGGAACAATGGCGACAACAACTCGCCGAGGCGCAGGACGCCTTGGATATCCTGACCGGCTCCGCCCCGCAGGATCTCGAGGACGAGCTCGATCCCGAGATCCTGATGGCCTACGACCTGATCGACGCCGAGCAACTCGCGGCACGTCAGACACAGACGACGCGCGCGACCACCGCGGAGCGCGCCTACGGCGATCGGACCTGGACCTTCGGCCATGTGATCGTCGACGAGGCGCAAGAACTGTCGGCGATGGCATGGCGAATGGTCATGCGTCGCATCCCGAATCGGTGGATGACGATCATCGGCGACACCGCACAGACCGGTGATCTGGCCGGCACCACGTCATGGGACGAGGTGCTGCATCCCTACGTCGCCAACCGCTGGCAACTGCGGGAACTGACGGTCAACTACCGGACGCCGGGCGAGATCATGATGTACGCAGCGCGGGTGCTCGAACGCGTGGATCCGGCCGCGTCGGCGCCGACGTCGTTGCGCAACAACGGCATCGAGCCCTTTGGTGTTCGTAGCGAACCGCGCGCATTGACCGCGGCCATCATCAGGGCCGCCACCGTTGCAGACCTGACGGGCCTGACCGGGATCGTCGTCCCGGACGCGGCGTATCCGATGATGCGGGAGGCACTTGCCGAACTCGACGAGCAGACTCGTCCCCGCCTGCACACGGTGACGACGTGCAAGGGTCTGGAGTTCGACACGACAGTGGTGGTGGAACCAGCCGAACTCATCGAGCAGTCAGCGCGCGGGTACAGCGATCTGTACGTGGCGTTGACCCGCAGCACCCAGCGACTCATCGTGGTGCACACACGCGACCTGCCCGACGAACTCGCGGACATCCCGACCCCGGATTGACGAATCATGAATTCCGGCAGGGCGCCCCGTACGGGACGTCCTGCCGGCTCCGTGATGACCTGTCAGCTCTGTGAAGAACCCGCAGTCTACGTCGTGTGGACGATCAGGACGTCCGAGGTGGACTTGCGGGCGGCGTCGGCGGGGACCGAACCCAGGAGCCGACCGGCGATCGAGTTGAGGCCCTTGTTCCCGACCACCAGGAGGTCGGCCTGCACATCGGCGACCAGCTGGAGAAGCGCATCCACCGGCGCTCCCTTGACCGCGCGCTGCACGACCTGCGTTGCCCCGGCCTTGGCGGCACGTTCCTTGGCGCGCCGCAGGATCTCCTCGGTGGGCGACGAGCCGGTGACCTGATAGGCCTCATCCTTCAGCACGTCGGCGACCTCACCCGACGAACGGTCATTCGGAAAATATGCGCACGCGATCACCAGTTTTGCCGCGTCACCGGCGATCGCCCCCGCACGATCCACCGCCGCCAGCGACGACTCCGAGCCGTCTGTTCCGACAACCACCGTGGTATATGCGCTCATTCGTACCTCCACTACGTGTCCGGCCCCGCACAGCGCGGGCACCACCATCCCCCACACTTTAGGGAGCCCTGAATGTGCAGATTAGTGTGCCGCAGGCGATTTGTCCCCCGATCGACCCGGCGCGTCACTTGATACCGGCAGCATCCATTCCTCGCAACTCCTTCTTCAGATCGGCGATCTCGTCGCGTAGCCGTCCCGCGAGTTCGAATTGGAGGTCACGCGCGGCAGCCATCATCTGGTCGGTCAGCTTCGAAACGAGATCTGCGAGTTCGGCTCTCGGCATCTCCGCGATGTCACGCTTCTCGATCACACCGGCGCTGACGGTCCTGCCGCCGGACACCTCGCCCTGCGCGCGCCGACCACGGCTCGCGCTGCGACCGGACCCGACGACCGCAACCGAGGTGTCCTCGGCTTCCCGGTACACCTGATCGAGGATGTCGGCGATCTTCTTGCGCAATGGTTGCGGGTCGATGCCGCGTTCCTCGTTGTAGGCGACCTGCTTGGCGCGTCGGCGATCGGTCTCGTCGATGGCGTTGCGCATCGAGTCGGTGATCTTGTCGGCATACATGTGCACCTCACCGGACACATTGCGCGCCGCGCGGCCGATGGTCTGGATGAGCGACGTCGTGGAGCGCAGGAAGCCCTCCTTGTCGGCGTCGAGGATCGCGACCAACGACACCTCAGGCAGGTCGAGTCCCTCACGCAGCAGGTTGATTCCGACGAGGACCACGTAGTCGCCCGAGCGGAGCTGACGGAGCAATTCGACGCGGCGCAGGGTATCGACCTCCGAATGCAGATACCGCACCCGGATGCCCAATTCGAGCAGGTAGTCGGTGAGATCCTCGGCCATCTTCTTGGTGAGCGTGGTGACCAGCACGCGTTCGTCGCGATCGGTGCGTTCGCGGATCTCATGCACCAGGTCGTCGATCTGACCCCTGGTGGGTTTCACCACGATTTGCGGGTCGACCAGTCCCGTCGGACGAATGACCTGTTCGACGAATTCCCCGTTGGACTGGCCGAGCTCGTACGGTCCCGGCGTCGCCGACAGGTAGACCGTCTGGCCGATCCGGCCGACGAACTCGTCCCAGGTGAGCGGCCGGTTGTCGACTGCGGACGGCAACCGGAAGCCGAACTCGACGAGGTTGCGTTTGCGGGACATGTCGCCCTCGTACATGCCACCGATCTGCGGCACCGTCACATGCGACTCGTCGATCACCATGAGGAAGTCCTCCGGGAAGTAATCGATGAGGGTGGCCGGCGCTGTCCCGGAACCGCGTCCGTCGATATGGCGCGAATAGTTCTCGATGCCCGAGCAGAACCCGACTTGTCGCATCATTTCCAGGTCGTAGGTGGTGCGCATCCGCAGCCGTTGGGCCTCGAGCAGTTTGCCCTTGCGTTCGAGTTCTGCGAGGCGCTCCTCGAGTTCGGATTCGATGCTCTTCATCGCCCGTTCCATCCGCTCCGGCCCCGCCACATAGTGGGTCGCGGGAAAGATTCGAAGCGAGTCAACCTGCCGCACAACGTCTCCGGTGAGCGGGTGCAGATAGTAGAGCGACTCGACCTCGTCGCCGAAGAACTCGATCCGCACCGCCAGTTCTTCGTAGGACGGAATGATCTCGACGGTGTCACCCCGGACCCGGAACGTGCCACGGGTGAATGCGGTGTCGTTGCGGGCGTATTGGACATCGACCAGCAGGCGCAGCAGGGCATCACGGTCGATCTCATCGCCCACGTTGAGTTCCACGGAGCGGTCCAGATAGGACTGCGGCGTTCCGAGACCGTAGATGCACGACACCGAGGCCACCACCACCACGTCGCGGCGGGAGAGCAGGCTCGACGTCGCCGAGTGGCGCAGCCGCTCGACGTCATCGTTGATCGAGGAATCCTTCTCGATGTAGGTGTCGGTCTGCGCGATGTACGCCTCGGGTTGGTAGTAGTCGTAGTACGAGACGAAGTACTCCACCGCGTTGTTCGGCAGCATCTCGCGCAACTCGTTGGCGAGCTGGGCGGCGAGTGTCTTGTTGGGAGCCATGACCAGCGTCGGACGCTGCAGACGTTCGATCAGCCAGGCCGTGGTCGCCGATTTACCGGTGCCGGTGGCGCCGAGCAGGACGATGTCCTTCTCCCCGGCACCGATCCGCTTCTCCAGATCGGCGATGGCGGCCGGTTGATCACCGGCCGGCTCGTACTCGCTGACCACCTCGAAGTGGCCCTCGGTGCGTTCGATCTCCCCGATCGGACGGTATTCAGAATGCGCGATCACCGGTCGCTCTGCTGCAAAAGCCATAACACCAGGGTAAACGCGCCCACCGACAACAATGTTCCGCAACGATTCGGGCCTCTGGTCGGGCGCGATCCCTCGTCACCCCGAGCCGCTATGGTCTCCCCATGCCCGACGCCGCCCACCTGCATCCGCCCAAGCGTGAGACCTTCGACGTACCCGCGATGACCAACACCGACAACAAGGGCTTCGTGCGACCTGTCGAGCATTACGAGGTGACCGGCTTCGGGCTGTACATGTCACGCACCGCCGACCATCCGAGGTTCACTCACCTGGAGTCCTGGCTGCTGCCGGCGCTGGGGCTGCGCGCCAACATCTTCCACTACGTTGCCGGCTACCGACCCGGCCAGCGCCTCTATCTCGATGTCGGGCGCTTCGACGGTCCCGACGAGGCCGGCCGGTGGCATGCCGTCGACTGGTACCTGGACCTGGTCGACGTACAGGGCAGGACGTTGGAACTGATCGACGTCGACGAACTCTTCGCAGCGCACGGTTCGGGACTGCTCGGCGTCACCGAATGCATCGAGGCCGTGTCGATCGCCACGCGGGCGTTGACGGGAGCGGCCGAACACGGCAACGACGTGCAGGCCTGGCTCGACGAGGCGGTCGGTGGTCGGGTGGCATGGTCACCCGGACCGTGACACCGCGGCGACTCATGGACCGACCGATACCTCGACGGTGGCGGGGCGCCCCGGATCGGCCGAGGCGTACCGGTGTTCGCCGACTGGGGCGAATCCGCCCGGCGGCAGGGCTTCGGCGAGTGCCGCGGCCGCGTCGCGATCGCGGGCGGTGATTCGTATGGCACCTTCGGTGGCATCGACCGCGGTGGCATTCGCTCCCGCCAGTGCCCACAACCGGTTGGTCAGCCGCGTGTTCACGGTAGCCGGACTCGGCTCGGCGGCAATGAGTTCGGGGTCCGGGATGGCCGCGGTCCGGGTACGCACGTGGTGTTCGTAGGGCACCAGCCGTCGCTCCCAGAGCCGTGCCGACGCCGCGGCCAAGTCCGTTGGCTGTCCGGAGTTGTCGAGCCAGACGTCGGTCACAGCGCGGCGCTGCTCGTCCCCTGCTTGGGCCGCGATGCGGGCGCGTGCGTCCGCTTCCGGCATCCCGCGCAACTCGGTGAGCCTGCGCACGCGTTCTTCGGTATCGGCGTGGACCACCACCACGAGATGAAAGAACGGGGCCATGTTGGCCTCCACGAGCAGCGGGATGTCCTGGATGACGATCGCATCGTCGGGCGCGGCGTCGAGGAGTTCCTGAGTGCGCGCGCCGACCAGCGGGTGGGTGATGGAGTTCAATGTCCGGCGACTGTCGTCGTCGACGAAGGCCTTGGCCGCCAGGGCCGGCCGGTCCAGTGCTCCGTCGGCGGTCAGTATGTCTGTACCGAAGGCCGCCACGAGCCGAGTCAATCCCGGCGTTCCGGGTTCGACGACCTCGCGGGCGATGACGTCGGCGTCGATGTGGTGACCGCCCAGCTCGATGAAGGTTTTGGCCACCGTTGATTTTCCGGCGCCGATACCGCCGGTCAGTCCCACTCGGATCACGGACCCAGTGTGGCAAACACCTCCCCCGTCCCGGTTTTCGGGTCGAGTCGGCGGGGCGACGACAAACGGGACCCCTTCCGACTTCGGAAGGGGTCCCGCTGATCGATCTCAGATCAGGCGATCACACCGTGATCAGGCGTTGCCCGACAGCTTCTCGCGGAGCGCGGCGAGCTGCTCGTCGCTGGCCAGCGACCCACCGCTCGACGACGGTGCAGAAGCGGACGAAGACGACGACGATGATGCAGAGCCGCTACGGCCCTCCGACGCCGACGAGTAGTCCGACGGGGCCTTCTCGGCCTCGGCTGCTGCGGCAGCGAACTTCTCGATCTGCGCGGTGTGCATCTTGTGACGACGCTCGGCCTCGGCGTAACGCGCCTCCCAGGCCTCACGCTGCTTCTCGAAGCCCTCGAGCCATTCGTTGGTGTCGGGATCGAAGCCCTCGGGGAAGATGTAGTTCCCCTGCTCGTCGTAGCTGTCGGCCATGCCGTACTTCGACGGGTCGAACTCCTCGGTGTAGTCCTCGTTGGCCTGCTTGAGGCTCAGCGAGATCCGGCGACGCTCCAGGTCGATGTCGATGACCTTGACCATCGCGTCATCGCCGACGGCGACAACCTGGTCGGGAACCTCGACGTGACGCTCGGCGAGCTCGGAGATGTGCACCAGGCCCTCGATGCCCTCGTCGACGCGGACGAATGCACCGAACGGCACCAGCTTGGTGACCTTGCCGGGAACGATCTGGCCGATTGCGTGGGTACGAGCGAACTGACGCCACGGGTCTTCCTGAGTTGCCTTGAGCGACAGCGACACACGCTCGCGGTCCAGATCGACGTCGAGCACCTCGACAGTGACCTCGTCACCGACGGTGACGACCTCGGACGGATGATCGATGTGCTTCCAGGACAACTCGGAGACGTGAACCAGACCGTCGACGCCGCCGAGATCGACGAACGCGCCGAAGTTGACGATCGAGGAGACGACGCCCTTGCGGACCTGACCCTTCTGCAGCTGGTGCAGGAATTCGCTGCGAACCTCCGACTGGGTCTGCTCCAGCCAGGCCCGACGCGAGAGCACGACGTTGTTGCGGTTCTTGTCCAGCTCGATGATCTTGGCTTCGATCTCCTTGCCGATGTACGGCTGCAGATCGCGCACGCGACGCATCTCCACCAGCGATGCCGGGAGGAAGCCACGCAGACCGATGTCAAGAATCAGGCCGCCCTTGACGACCTCGATGACGGTGCCCTTGACGGCCTCGTCCTTCTCCTTGAGCTCCTCGATCGTGCCCCAGGCACGCTCGTACTGCGCGCGCTTCTTGGACAGGATCAGGCGGCCTTCTTTGTCCTCTTTGGTGAGAACCAGCGCTTCGACCTCATCGCCGACGTTGACGACCTCATTGGGGTCGACGTCGTGCTTGATCGAGAGCTCACGCGACGGGATGACGCCTTCGGTCTTGTAACCGATATCGAGCAGAACCTCGTCGCGGTCGACTTTGACGATGGTGCCCTCGACGATGTCGCCATCGTTGAAGTACTTGATCGTGGAGTCGATGGCGGCGAGAAAGTCCTCAGCCGAGCCGATGTCGTTGACGGCTACTTGCGGCGAGGTGATGGTGGAGGACGGCATATTGGTGAGTTACTCCGGACAGATATGTAGTAGGTACAGTTCGAATTACTGGGACAGCGGTGTCGGTACGCACCCGAATCCGTCAGGATCCGGGCCTGCGCTCTCCCACACCATCATCGATCGATGGCGTCCAGGTGAGGACATGCGCAACCGCGCGTGAATCGTGCGCACGCGCGTCGATCAGCCTACTCTAGCGGGATTGCGCTGGGCAAATACCATCCTGGACACCCTTCATGTTGGACACTTCGCAGAGATAGCCACATCGCGGCACAGCGAAACCCGACACCGACACCGTGAATCCCGACACAGTCAATCGGACACACCGCACACGTGCGCGGTGAGACCGCACATGTGGACAACAGGAGGTGCAACGATGGTGCACTCGATCGAATTCCTCCTCGATGACGCTGGTGATCAGCGGATACGCGCGCAATGGGCAGCGCTGGCCGAGGCCGGACTGCCGAGCCAGGCCCGGATCCACTCGGCGACCAACCGTCCGCATATCACGGCCATCGCGGCCGGAACCGTCTCCGCCGAGGTCGACGCCGCGCTCGCGACGGTCGGAATGCGGCTGCCGACTCCGGTGACGCTCGGCGCCGTGGTGATGTTCGGCCATGGTCCGCGGCGGGTGCTTGCGCGTCTGGTGGTGCCCACCGCTGAACTGCTTTCGGTCCATGCGGCGATCGTGCGTCTCGACGCCGAGCACACTGCCCGGGCTGACGGAAGCGCCTCGATGTTCGAGCACTCGCATCCGGGTTCGTGGACGGCACACATCACACTCGCTCGGCGAGTGGAGGTCGACCAGATCGGACGGGCACTGCAAGTGCTCGACGCCACACACCGTGAGAACGACAACGCCACTGCCGTCATCGCGTTGCGCCGCTGGGACGGCGACGCCGAAGTCGAGCACGTCGTCGCCGGCCGGAACTGCTGACGCCACGGTGCAGCCGTAGCCGCCCGGCCGCCGGCCGTACGATCACCACGTGGTGGACGAACCGAACAATGCCGACTCCGTCGGATCCGCGCCCCGTCAGCTGGGACCGATCGACTCGATCACCAGTGAACGCGCCAATCGGGCATGGTGGGATGCCGAGACATTCGACTATCACGCCGAGCACGGCGAGTTCCTCGGTACCGCCACACCTGGCGGCGACTTCGTCTGGTGTCCGGAGGATCTACGAGAACGCGACGCTCATCTTCTCGGCGACGTTCGCGGACGTTCGGTGCTGGAGATCGGCTGCGGCTCGGCGCCTTGCGCACGATGGCTCGCGACCCAAGGTGCCGAGGTGGTGGCGATCGATCTCTCGCACCGGATGCTCGGCCACGGGTTGGCGGCGATGGAACTGTTCGACGAGACCCGCGTTCCGCTTGTACAGGCCACGGCCGAGGCGCTCCCTTTTGCCGACGCATCGTTCGACATCGCGTTCTCGTCGTTCGGGGCGGTACCGTTCGTCGCCGATTCGGCCGGAGTGATGGCCGAGGTCACGCGCATCCTGGTACCGGGCGGCCGGTGGGTGTTCTCGGTCAATCATCCCATGCGGTGGATGTTTCCCGATGATCCCGGACCCGACGGCCTGACGGTCGCGATCCCCTATTTCAATCGGACCCCATATTCCGAGGCCGACTCCGACGGCACCATCACCTACGTCGAACATCACCGCACGATCGGCGATCGCGTCCGCGAGATCCGTTCTGCCGGTCTGATACTCGATGACATCGTGGAGCCGGAGTGGCCCGAAGATCTCGATCGCGTCTGGGGGCAGTGGAGTCCCCTTCGCGGACAATACTTTCCGGGCACCGCGATCTTCTGCTGTACCAAACCCGACTGCTGACGCGACGGCCTCGGCGGCGCCGTGGCTCATAGGATCCTGGACAGGAAACTCTGTGTCCGTTCGTGCTGCGGAGCCGCGAGAACCTCACGCGGGACGCCTTTTTCGACGACGACCCCGCCATCCATGAACGCAAGTTGATCGGCGACCTCGCGGGCGAACCCCATCTCGTGGGTCACGACCACCATTGTCATTCCCGACGCGGCGAGTCCACGCATCACGCCGAGTACCTCACCGACCAGTTCGGGATCGAGAGCCGATGTCGGTTCGTCGAACAACATCAATTTGGGATCCATCGCAAGCGCCCGCGCGATAGCGACCCGCTGCTGCTGACCGCCCGACAATTGCGCCGGGTAGGTGTCGGCCTTGTCGGCCAGGCCGACACGGTCGAGCAACTCGCGGGCCCGCGCCACCGCCACGTCCTTCTTCTGCTTTTTGACCTGGGTTGGGGCCTCGATCACGTTCTCCAGCGCGGTGCGGTGCGGAAACAGGTTGAAGTGCTGGAACACCATGCCGATGTCGCGACGCTGACGGGCCGCGTCCTTCGCGCTCATCTCGTAGAGTTTGCCGCCCTTCTCCCGGTAGCCGATGAGATCGCCGTCGACGTTGAGTCGGCCGGCGTTGACCACCTCGAGGTGGTTCACACAGCGGAGGAACGTCGACTTACCGGATCCGGACGGCCCGATCAGGCAGAGCACTTCACCCTTGGCGACATCGAGGCTGATGCCCTTGAGGACTTCCAGCGTGCCGAAGCTCTTGCACACCCGGTCGGCAAGGACCATCGGCCGGTCGGTGCCGTCAGCGCCGCTCATCACTCTCCTCACCCACCACGATCGCGTTGTTCTGTGCGGCGGCCATCGCCTTGAGTTGCCGGCCGGTCAGCTGCCGTGACGCGCCGCGCGAGTAGTGGCGCTCGAGGTAGTACTGCCCGACCATCAGCACGCTGGTCGCCACGAGGTACCAGGTCGACGCGACGAGCAATAGCGGAATCGGCTGGAAGTTGACACCCGAGATGTCATGCGCCACACCGTAGAGCTCAAGGCTGAACGGGACCGCCGTGACCAGGCTGGTGGTCTTCAGCATGCTGATGACCTCGTTTCCGGTCGGCGGGATGATGACCCGCATCGCCTGCGGCAGCACGGTGCGCCGCATCGTCTGCGTCCACGACATCCCGAGCGCCACCGACGCCTCGGTCTGCCCCTCACCGACCGATGAGATACCGGCCCGGACGATCTCGGCCATATAGGCCGATTCGTTGAGCGCCAGGCCGATCATCGCGAACGTGAAGGCCGCATTGAGTGACTGGATGTCGAAGTGCGCGAACTGCTGGACGAATGGAATTCCGAGATCGATCTGCTTGTACAGCGACGGAAACAAGCCCCAGAAGACGAGCTGGACGTAGACCGGTGTGCCGCGAAAGATCCACAGATACACCCACGACACCGCCCGGAGCACCGGGTTGGGCGACAGCCGCATGATCGCCAGCAAGACACCGAGCACGATTGCGATCACCATCGACAGCACCGTGAGCGCAAGGGTGTATCCGAGCCCCTTGAGGATTCGGGTGTCGAACAGGTACTTCGCGTACGTCCCCCAGCCGTAGGCGCTGTTGGTCGCGGCGCCGTAGACGAAGAGGAAGACCAGGACGAGCACGATCGCCGCGGCGATCCATTGCCCCGGATGTCGAAGTGGGACGGCCTTGATCGGTGCCGGCTCCGTCGAACTGTCGGAACCGACACCGACCGGGCCGGCGGTCGGTGTGCTCACCCGGTCAGCTGGTCGCGCCGTTGACGACCGCGGTCGGGATGACTCCCGCCCCGACACCCCAGTGGTCGGCGATCGCCTTGGAATGGCCGTTGTCGATGAGGTATTGGACGGCCTTCTGGATCGCCGGCACCAGCGGGGAGCCCTTGGCTATCGGATATCCGTAAGGCGCCGAGTCGAAGACCGCACCGGCGGGCTCGATCTTCCCACCGGCCTGCTTGATCGCGTACGCGGTCACCGGCGAATCGGCGGACATGGCATCGACCCGACCCAGCACCAGGGCATTGGTCGCCTCGGACTGGTCGGTGAACTTGACCTTCTCGATCGCCGGTTTGCCCGCGTCGGTACACGCCTTGCTCTTGGCCGGGATCTCGTCGGTGTCCTGGATGGTCGTGGCCTGGACCGCAACCTTTTTGCCGCACGCATTGTTCGGGTCGACGCTGCGGCCGGCCTGCTGCGCCCATTGGGTGCCGGCCTGGAAGTACGTCACGAAGTCGACCTGCTGCTGACGTTCCTTGGTGTCGGTGAACGAGGACATCCCGATATTGAAGGTACCGGCCTGTACCGCCGGGATGATCTTGTCGAAGTCGGCCTCCTTGTAGACCGGCGTCAACCCGAGCACCTTCCCGATGGCATTCATGAGGTCGATATCGAACCCGATGATCTGACCGTTGCTGTCCTTGAATTCGTTGGGGGTGTAGGGCACGTTGACGCCGACGATCAGCTGACCGGAGTCCCGGATCGGCGCAGGCAGCAAGGCGGCGATGTCGGCCTGCTTCGCGACGTCGACCGTCGTCGGCCCGATCGCGGCGCTCGAACCGCCACCGGTCGACTCGTTGTCGTTGTTCGAGCAACCGGCCGCCACCAGGGCGGTGACCGCGACCGACAGCATGAACATCCCGGGCAGGCGCCGCAGGCGGCCTATCGATCTGAGATCGCGCATCACAAATCCCTTCGCCCCGATGTCACCTCGGAGCACGTCGGTCGAATCGGGAGCAGGACCGCCCCCTCGCGGTCTGAACATACTTCCTCGGCGGCGCTTTCACCGGGTGGTTACGAGAGATTTACCGTCTGCCGGTTACCGATCGAGGTGGGCGACTATGGATTCCCCGACCTCAGATGTCGTGGCCGTACCGCCGAGGTCCGGTGTGCACACCCCGTCGGCGACTACTGCCGCCACCGCCTCGTCGATTGCGCCGGCGCACCGCACCAACCGATCGTCGTCGTGACGAATCCCCAACCATCGCAATGCCATCGCCGTCGAGGCGACGATCGCGATCGGGTTGGCGATGCCTTGCCCGGCGATGTCGGGCGCGGCACCGTGGGCGGCTTGGGCCATCACCACGGTGTCCGAGCAGTTGATCGAGCCCGCCGTTCCGAGCGAACCCGCCAATTCGCCGGCGAGGTCGGAGAGGATGTCGCCGAAGAGATTCTCGGTGACGATGACGTCGAAGTCTGCCGGACGGCGCACGAGCAGCGCGGCCATCGCGTCGACGTGTTTGTCGTCGACGGTGAGTTCGGGATATCGGCCGGCGACGTCACGACACGCGTCACGGAACAGTCCGGTGGTCAACCGCAGTACGTTCGCCTTGTGGACGATGGTCAGCCGGCCCGACCGCTCGCGGGCCAGTCGGCATGCCTGATGGGCGATGCGTTCGGTGGCCTGGCGTGTGACCACACCAACCGCCAAGGCAAGATCGGGAGTCGGCATGAATTCGCCGGAACCGACCGCCATGTTGCGGTCGGCGTACAAGCCCTCGGAGTTCTCCCGGGCGATCACGACATCGAGATCGGGCGCGAGGGCGTCGACGCCCGGAAAAGCCCGGCACGGGCGGAGATTGGCGTAGAGACCGTACCGTTTGCGGACGATGGCGCCCGGCGCCGGCCCTTCGGCGAAGCGCGCGGGATAGCCGGCGGAGTCGTGCGGTCCGAGGACCCAGATGTCCAGGCCGTCGAGGGCACCCAACGTCTCCTCCGGCACCGGGGTGTCGTGAGAGTCGATCGCGTCGCGGCCGAGAGACAGGGGGAGCCAGTCGAATTCGACCCCGATGCGGGCGGCGGCCGCATCGGCCACCGCCACCGCCACCGGGACGATCTCCGGACCGATGCCGTCGCCGTTCATCACACCGATGGGCAGCGCAGCGTTGGCGTGGTTCATCTGTCGAGCGTATCCGCCGTCGCCGATCGGCCTGATGTCACTCGACGCGCGGTTTGATCAGACACGATCCCTGCGCGAAGCGCGCGCACACGTCAGCCGCCTCGTCGCGGGAGCGGGCCGGGCGGGCCACCACATATCGGCTCGACGATCCGAGCATCTCGCCGGGCAGGATGAGCGATCCGTAGTGCTCGTCGCGGTTGCGCGCGGCCTTGTGATAGCTGTCGAACGCGCCGAACTGTGCGTACCAGACCGTGTCGGCGACCGGCGGTACCGCGCCCGACGTATCGTCGGTACTCGCTTCGGTGGTGCCCGAGTCGGTCGGGTCGTCGGACTCGCTCGGCGTGGTCTGCGACGGGGTCGCCGACTGCGTCGCCGTCGCGGTGACGACCACCGTGGGTGCGCTCGGCGTGGTCGTCTCGCTACTCGAGACCGAATTCCATTGACTGTGAGACAGTTTCAGACCGAGGATGACTGCCGCCACGACGAGCAGGCCGACGACGACACCGACCACCACCGGGATCACCCACGGGGGACGGTTCGGTCGCTGGTCGGGATACACGTATCGGCCTCTAGTGCGCGGCGTCGTCCCACGATCGGCCGTAGCCGATCGACACCTCCAGTGGGACCGACAGTTCGATGGCCCTTCCCATCTCCTCGCGTACCACCGCCTCGACCTTCTCGCGTTCGGAGTCGACCACCTCGACGACGAGTTCGTCGTGGACCTGCAACAGCATCCGCGACTGCAGCGACTCGGCCGCCAAACGCTCGTGCACGTTGATCATGGCCACCTTGATGATGTCGGCGGCGGTGCCCTGAATGGGGGCGTTGAGCGCCATCCGTTCGGCCGACTGGCGTCGCTGCCAGTTGTCGCTGTTGAGGTCGGGCAGGTAGCGGCGCCGGCCGAAGAGTGTGGCGGTGTACTCGTTGCGCCGGGCCGCGGCGACCACGTCCTGTAGATAGTCGCGCACCCCACCGAACCGGGCGAAGTAGGCCTCCATCTGGTCCTTGGCCTCATCGCGACTGATCCGCAACTGCGCGGCGAGACCAAAAGCGCTGAGCCCGTACGCAAGTCCGTAGGACATGGCCTTGACCCGGTGACGCATCTCGGTGGTCACCTCGTCGATCGGCACCCCGAAGGCACGGGAACCGACGAAGTTGTGCAGGTCTTCTCCGGTGTTGAAGGCCTCGATCAGGCCCTCGTCCTCTGACAGGTGCGCCATGATCCGCATCTCGATCTGGCTGTAGTCGGCGGTCATGAGGTCGTCGTAGCCCGCGCCCACGACGAAGCCACGCCGGATCTGCCTCCCCGCGTCGGTCCGGACCGGGATGTTCTGCAGGTTCGGCTCGGTGGACGACAACCGTCCGGTGGCGGCGACGGTCTGGTTGAAGGTGGTGTGGATGCGTCCGTCGTCGGCGACAGACTTCAGCAGCCCGTCGACGGTGACCTTGAGCCGCGTGGCGTCACGATGTTCGAGCAGATGCGCGAGAAACGGGTGGTCGGTCTTCTCATAGAGGGTCTGCAGCGCATCGGCGTCGGTCGTGTACCCGGTTTTGGTCTTCTTGGTCTTGGGCATCTCCAGTTTGTCGAAGAGGACGGTCTGCAGTTGTTTGGGCGACCCGAGATTGATCTGCTCGCCGATGACCTCGTAGGCGGCCTCGGCCGCGGTCCGGATGCGCTCGGAGAATTCCTCTTCCAATGTCCCGAAGTGGTCGACGTCGACAGCGATGCCGGCGGCTTCGAGGTCGGCAAGGACGAACAGCAGCGGCAACTCCATGTCGGTGAGCAACGGCCGGGATTCGATCCGGTCGAGTTCGGTGTCGAGGGTGTCGGCCAGTTCGGCGACCGCACTCGCCTCGAGCATGTGCGTCTCGGCCTGCTGAGCGAGCCCACCATCCTCGTCGAGCAGTGAGAGTTGGTCGTTGCCCGCTCCGTCATCGGCGCGCAGTTCGCGGCGCAGATACCGCAGCGCGAGGTCGTCGAGATTGAACGACCGTTGCCCCGGCCGCACGAGATATGCGGCGAGGGCGGTGTCGCTGGTGACACCGCGCAATGTCCAGTGCCGCGACCGTAGCGCGTGAATCGCCCACTTGGTCTCGTGAAGCGCTTTCGGCTTGCTCGCGTCGGCCAGCCACCGGCCGATCTCCTGCTCGTCGGCGGGGTCGAGTTGGGTGATGTCGACGTACGCCGACACACCGTCGGCCCCGGCGAGGGCGATGCCCGTCACGTCGGCGCCGACGACGGTGTGCGGTGAACTGACCGTCAGGCCGGTCCGGCCGGTCTGGGTGTGTGCGCTCAGCCAGGAGCCGACCTCGCCGGGCGCGAGGACCGAGCCGTCGAGGTCGAAGCCCGATTCGGCCTCGGGTTCGACCGAGGAGAGCGTGGCGAACAGTCGGTCGCGCAGCACCCGGAACTCGAGGTCGTCGAACAACCGATGAATCCGGTCGCGGTCCCAGCCGACCATCGCCAGATCGTCGGGTGCGGCCGGCAACTGCATGTCCCGGATGAGTTCGGTCAGTTGCCGATTGGTCTGGACCGAGGCGAGGTTGGCGCGCAGCGCGTCACCGACCTTGCCCTTGACCTCGTCGACGTGATCGACCAGTGATGCCAACGAGCCGTACTCGCGAATCCACTTCGATGCCGTCTTCTCCCCCACGCCGGGGATACCCGGCAGGTTGTCGCTCGGATCGCCGCGCAGCGCCGCGTAGTCGGGGTACTGCGTCGGGGTGAGCCCGTACTTCTTCTCGACTTCCTCGGGGGTGAAGCGGGTCAGCTCCGACACCCCCTTGCGCGGGTAGAGGACGGTCACCGAGTCGTCGACCAGTTGCAGCGAGTCCCGGTCACCGGTGACGACGAGCACCTTGAATCCTTGCGCCTCGGCCTGGGTGGCCAGGGTCGCGATGATGTCGTCGGCCTCGTACCCGTCGATCGCCATCACCTGGATACCCAGCGCGTCGAGGACCTCCTTGGTGACGTCGACCTGCCCGCTGAACTCGTCCGGCGACTTCGACCGCTGCGCCTTGTACTCCGGGAACATGTCCGAGCGGAAGGTCTTGCGCGATACGTCGAACGCCGCCGCGATATGCGTGGGCTCCTCGTCGCGGAGCAGGTTGATCAGCATCGAGGTGAAGCCGTAGACGGCGTTGGTGTGCTGTCCGGTCTCGGTCTGGAAGTTCTCCGCAGGCAGGGCGAAGAATGCCCGGTAGGCCAGGGAATGTCCGTCGAGCAGCATCAGCGTCGGCTGGGTGGTCTTCGGCTTGGTCTTGCCTCGGGTGGCGGTCGAACTCTGTGCGGGACTCACCCCAGCGAGTCTAGTGATGCCCTCCGACACCGACGACACCCCGCACAGGCGCGCGCCGAAGGCCTCAGCCCCGGCGATACATGGGCCACACCGAGGGCCCGTTCGGCAACCGCACCTCCTGCACCACCTCGAACCCGAAGCGCTCGTAGAGCGGGATGTTCGCCTCGTTCGAGCTCTCCAGATACGCCGGTCCCTCCACTCGCGCCACGCCTGCCTCCAGCAGAGCAGTGCCGACGCCGACTCCCTTCTCGACGGCGCCGAGCTGCGCGAGATACCAATGCGGCTCTTTCGGCTGCAGCTTCGAGAAGGTGTCCTCGAGATATTTGCCCCGCCTGATACCGGCGCGCAGCGCCCGCACGAAACCCGGTATCGCCCGGAGTTGGTTGGTTCGCGACACCCGATGGCCCGGCGGATCCCACACCGCGATCCCAGCGAACCCGCCGTCGCGCAGGGCAAGGTCATGCGCCACGTCGCTGTGGTGGGCCCACCGGACCAGTGTGCGGAACATCAGGACGTCGCCGCGTGGGTCGGACGTCACCCACCGGGTGACCGGGTCCTCGGCAAACGCTTGCGCCAGAAGCGAACTGACGACATCAAGATCTCGGGTGGGAACGATCGTGGTCTCGACCATACCCCGAGTCTACGCACGGCCGCGCACGCCGCCGGCGGCTCACGCGACCCCGAGGTAGGCCTCCCGAACCGCGTCGTCGACGAGAAGATCCTTGCCGGGACCTTCCTTGGTGATCGATCCGGTTTCCAGGATGTAGCCGCGATCGGAGCGGCTCAGCGCCTGCTGGGCGTTCTGCTCGACGAGCAGGATCGTGGTGCCCTCGGCGTTGATCTGTGCGATGATCCGGAAGATCTGCTGGATCACCATGGGCGCCAAACCCATCGACGGTTCGTCGAGGAGCAGGAGCTTCGGCCGCGCCATCAGCGCCCGGCCGATGGCCAGCATCTGCTGTTCGCCACCGGACATGGTGCCGCCGAACTGCTTACGCCGCTCGCCGAGTCGCGGGAAGACATCGAAAACATGCTCAAGCGCCGCATTGTAGGCCGCCTTGTTCTCGAATTTCCTTCCGTAGCAGCCCATGTCGAGGTTCTCCAGGACCGTCATCCCGGGAAAGATCCGGCGCCCCTCGGGCACCTGGATGATGCCGCGTCCGACCCGCTCGTGCGGCGCGAGCCGGGTGATCGACTCGCCGTTGAAGCGGATGTCGCCCGAGGAGAGCTTGTTCAATCCCGAGATGCCACGCATCGTCGTGGATTTGCCGGCACCGTTCGCACCGAGCAGCGTCACCAGTTCGCCTCGGCCGACGCTCAGCGAGATGCCGTGCAGCGCACGGATCCGCCCGTAGTGGATGACGACGTCGATCAATTCGAGCACCGGCCCATCCGGCGCTGCCCGATCGGCCGGCGCCGCCTCGGGCGCCTTCTTCTCACGCGATTTCTTCATCGGGGACTCCCAGGTATGCGGCGATGACCGCCGGGTTGTCGCGGACCTCGCGCGGGGGTCCGTCGGCGATCTTGCGACCGAATTCGAGCACCACGATCCGGTCGGTCACCCCCATGACCAGTCGCATGTCGTGTTCGATCAGCAGGACCGTGTACCCGTCGTCGCGGATCTTCTCGATCAGACCCATGAGTGCGGTCTTCTCACTGGGGTTGAATCCCGCGGCGGGCTCGTCGAGACACAGCAGTTTGGGTTCGGTGGCCAGTGCCCGGGCGATCTCGAGGCGACGCTGGTCGCCGTAGGGCAGATTCGACGCCTTCTCCGCGGCACGCGGTCCGATTCCGACGAATTCCAGCAACGCCATCCCCCGGTCGACGGCGTCGCGTTCTTCGCGGTAGTGCCGTGGGGTGCGGAAGATCCCGCCGACCACCGACGTCTTGTGCCGTGCGTCGGTGCCCACACACACGTTCTCCAGCGCGGTCATCTCGCCCCACAGGCGCACGTTCTGGAATGTGCGCGCGATACCTCGTCGGGTGATCTTGTGCTGCTTGAGTTTTCCCAGCGGTGCGTTGTCGAAGGTCACTGTTCCCCGCGTCGGCCGGTAGACCCCGGTGATCGCGTTGAAGCAGGTGGTCTTGCCGGCACCGTTGGGCCCGATGAGCCCGAGAATCTCGCCGCGTCTGATCTCGAAGCTGACGTCGTCGAGGGCGGCGAGCCCACCGAACTCCACGGTGAGGCCCTCGACCCGCAGCAGCGCCTCACCTTCTTCGACGGCGATGTCGCGTTGCGGTGCAACCACTTCGGCGACGGCGGCCGGATCGGCGAGGTCGGGATCGACGGCGGCCGGATCGACCACGGTGGTGGCTTCGGCATCTGCGCGGACCTCGGCGATTTGTTTGGTGAGATCGGGTGTCGTATCCCGGCCGGCCGGTTCGTCGGGCAGATGGTGACTCATGCCGGTACCTCCTCGGCATCGGGCGATGCGGGCTTCGGGTTGCGCCGCACCGCGGCGTACACCTGCCGCCCGAAGGTGATCAGCCGCGCCCGCGCCGGGAAGAGACCCTGCGGACGGAAGATCATCAGCACGACCAGCGCGATGCCGAAGAACAGATACTTGTACTCACTGAGCGCCTGGCCACCCACCTCGATGCCCTGCACCCGCGCCGGTAGATAGACGACGATGAACGCGCCCGCGATCACTCCGAGTTTGTTGCCCTGACCACCCAGGACCACGGCACACAGGAACAGCATCGAGTTGATGACGGTGAACGCCTTCGGGTCGATGTACTGCACCTGCCCGGCGTAGACCGCCCCCGACAGTCCCCCGATGCCGGCGCCGATGACGAACGCCCACAGTTTGTACTTGAAGGTCGGGACACCCATGATCTCCGCGGCGTCCTCGTCCTCCCGGATCGCCACCCAGGAGCGGCCGACTCGGCTGCGTTCGAGGTTGCCGATGACGATGAGCACGATGATCACCGCAACGATTCCCAGCCAGTACCACCACACGCCGTAGTTGAGTGTCGAGGCGTTGTTCCCGGTGGAGAAGACGCCGCCCGGACTCTGGGCCGACCGGCCCAGCTGCGGATAGAGGACCCCTTGCAGCCCCGAAGCGCCGTTGGTGATGTCGGTGAGATTGTCGGCGAGCAGCCGCACGATCTCGCCGAAGCCGAGGGTGACGATCGCGAGATAGTCGCCGCGAACACGCAGGGTCGGGGTCCCCAGGATGAGACCGGTGATCCCGGTGGCGACGATGGCCAGCGGCACACAGGCCGGCCATGCCCACGGTCCGGAGAAGAACCCGTGATCGGCGCTGTTCCACAACGGGCTCGACGGGCTCGTCATCAGGGCCACGGTGTAGGCGCCGACAGCATAGAAGCCGACATAACCGAGGTCGAGCAGACCGGTCTGGCCGACCACCACGTTGAGGCCTATCGCGATCAGCGCGGTCATGGCGAACGTGGCCATCACGACGCCGAAGTTGGTGGCGGTCGTTGTGATCAGCGGCGGCTTGATGACCGGCAACAAGGCCAACAGGACGATCAGCGGCACACCGACCAGCCATTGCTGCACGCGCGGCAGTCCCGCCCACCATCCGCGGATGGCATCGCCGACGCCGTGGCGTCCGGGCGCCGTCACCTCAGGGGTTCCCGTCGTCATACTCTCGCCTTCCCGAGCTTCTCCCCCAGAATGCCCGTCGGACGGAACATCAGCACCAGGATCAGCAGAGCGAATGCCACGACGTCCTTCCACTGATTGCCCAGCAGCACCGACCCGTAGTTCTCCATCACGCCCAACAGCAGCCCGCCGAGCACGGCGCCGCGGACGTTACCGATCCCGCCGAGCACCGCGGCGCAGAACGCCTTGATGCCCAGGATGAAGCCGCCATTGAAGATGATCCCGTTCGGCACCCGCAAGGTGTAGAGCAACGCTGCCGCACCCGCGAGCAGACCACCGATGAGGAAGGTGATCAGGATGATTCGTTCCCGGGACACCCCCATGAGCAGTGCGGCATCGGGGTCCTGGGCCACCGAGCGAATTCCTCGTCCAAGCCTCGTCCGGTTGATCACGAAATCGGTCCCGAGGCCGAGCACGATGGCCGACAGGATGATCACCATTGTCAGGTTGGTGACCGGTGCGCCGAAGATCGTGAATTCCTCGACGGGCTGGGCCAGCCTGATGGTCGGCTGTGCCGACGAGCCGCCGAGCGGCGGATCCACGGGAACCTTCGGCAGCACGTAGTGCACGAACTCCTGCAGCACGAACGACATACCGATCGCGGTGATGAGGAACGCCAGCGGTTTGGCATTGCGCTTGCGCAACGGCCGATAGGCGACGAACTCCAGCCCCACGGCCGCACCGCCGCCCACGACCATCCCGAACAGTCCCGCGCCGACCAGATAGACGACGGTCATCAACGTGCCCTCGGCGTAGGTGTTGCCCGACGGGCTGAATCCCATGAGGAGCAAGCCGATATATGTGCCGAACATGCCGAGCATGAACACTTCCGAATGTGCGAAGTTGATCAGCCGCAGAACGCCGTAGACCAGCGTGTAGCCAACTGCGACAAGCGCATACACCGAACCGTAGGTCAGCCCCTCGATGGTGAGTCCCCAGAACCCGTGCACCAGCGAGTGGACATCGAATCCGATGGTCGATGCCACCGCGCTTGTCGTCTGGGCCACCAGATATGTGGTGGTCATTCGTCCCCTTCAGGATTGATCTCACAGCACTCGGCGCGCCCGGGCGCTTATCGCGCCACGGGCGCACCAGGTGATGGAAACGGTGCTTACTTGACCTGGTACATCCAGATCAGAGATGTCGAGAGCTCACCCTTCGGAGTCCACGAATACTGTCGGGCAAGGCCGGCGCCGTGGTACTGCGAGATGTACTGCAACATCTTCGGGCGGGTGGTGTTGCCTTCCTCGATGCCCTTCATCATGATCGACGCGATGTCGTAGGCCTCAACGGAATACACACCAGGGGCCTGGTTGAACGCCGCCTTGTACTGGGTCGCGAACTGCGACGGCGCCGGGCCGCACGGACAGGACAGGTACGCACCCTTGGCGGAGTCGCCGGCCTGCGCGGTGAACTGCGGGTCATTCGACCCGTCACCGGACACGAACACCACATTCGACGCAGCCGACTTCAGCTGCTGGGCCAGCGGCGCGGCCTCCGAGTAGTAGCCGGCGTAGAACAGTGCATCAGGTTGGGCCGCAGTGACTTTGGACAGGACCGCCGAGAAGTCACGTTCACCCTTCTTGACGTCGCCCGAGCAATCGGCATCGGCGTTGGAGCCCAGGGCGGCGGTGACCGCACTGGCGAGTCCGGCACCGTAGTCGGTGTCGTCCTTGATCACGCACACCTTCTTCTTGCCGAGCTTCTTGGTGAGGTAGTTGGCGACGGCAGGGCCCTGCACATCATCGTTGGCCAGTCCGCGGAAGAAGGTCTTCCAACCATTGTTGGTCAAGGTCGGGTTGGTCGCCGACGCTGTCACCGACACCAGACCGGCCTGGTTGAAGATGCCACCGGTGGCCTTGGTCTCGCCGGAGAAGGCCGGACCGATGAGCCCGGTGATGGAGCTGTCGTTGACGATCTGCGGGGCGACCTGGGTGGCCTTCTGCGGATCACCCTCGGTATCAAAGGTCTTCAGGGTGATGGTGCAGTTGGGATTGGCCTTGTTGTGCTGGTCGACGGCCAGTTGTGCGCCGTCCTTGATGTTGATGCCCAACGCCGCGTCGGCACCGGTCAGTGCGCCGGCCGTCGCGATCTTCGCCGGGGCGCAGGTCTTGCCGCCGGGCTGAGCCGGGTTGAGCGCGTTGGCCTCTGCGACCGACGGCTGCTCTTGTCCCGATGTGTCGATCTGCGCGACGGGTGAGATCGTCAGGCCCGAGTTCGCCGCGCCGCTGGATTCCCCCGACCCGGAGTCCGTGGATTTACTGCTACACGCCGACACCGCGAGCATTCCCGCCAATGTCACCGCGATGGCTGCGGTCGCCATTCGACGTCGCATTCTGGTTGCCTCTCATCCGCCCGCCCGGCGACTGCCGGGAGGCCTACCCCGTAGACCTGAGAGGAAACATAGACCGGACGGACGTCTCATGCGACGCATCTCGCCGAAATCGTGCAGTTCACCGCCGACCTTGTTTCAGAGATTTAACGAACGGTCCGTGAATCACTCCTGTGGGCCCAAAGTTTCCACCACGACCTGCGCGACCACCTTCATCGTGGTACGGCGATCCATCGCCGCCCGTTGAATCCACTTGAACGCCTCAGGTTCCGAGAGTGACTGCTTCTCCATCAGCAGCCCTTTGGCCCGCTCGACGAGTTTGCGGGTCTCGAGCCGGTCGGCCATCGAGGCCACTTCACCCTCGAGTTGGCGCAGTTCCTGATAGCGGCTCACCGCCACCTCGATCGCGGGCACCAGGTCGGCCTTGGTGAACGGCTTGACGAGATACGCCATCGCGCCGGCCTCGCGCGCCTTGTCGATGAAGTCGCGCTGGCTGAACGCCGTCAGCATCACCACCGGCGCCAGACGTTTGCTCGCGATCTCGGCGGCCGCATCGATCCCGTCCCGGACCGGCATCTTGATGTCCATGATCACCAGATCCGGACCGAACTGTTCGGTCAGGTCGACCGCCGCCTGGCCGTTGGGTGCCTCACCGACGACGTCGTAGCCCTCCTCCCGAAGCATCTCGATGAGGTCCATCCGGATCAGCGAATCATCCTCGGCCACGAGCACCCGGTGGCCCGTCTGCTGTTGGTCCGACGTTGCCGGAGCACTGTCAACCACGGTCACATCCCCTCCTCCACCTCGAGCGAAAGACCTGCGCGAAACCCCAGGCCACACCCGTCGCATACGACCGGCGATGTCGGAAGCGTACCGGTTGGCCCGCCCGCCGTCCGATCATCTAAACTAGGCTGCCGCGGCACCCACAGCCGCATGCCCTCGTAGCCCAATTGGCAGAGGCAACGGATTCAAAACCCGTCCAGTGTCAGTTCGAGTCTGACCGGGGGCACAATGTCAATGCAGGTCAGGACTGGTTTTCTAAGACGATCGAAGAGGCGCGATCAGACCCGGTATGCAGGCGGTATGCAGCAGCTTCAGCTGCAGCGTCCATCACACGTGCGATTTCGTCCAAATCGTCGGGCATAAGGTGCCCGTAACGATCTAGTGTCATTGTCGCCGTCTTGTGCCCCAGCAGTGTTTGAAGCACCTTTACGTTGGCTCCGGCGCTGATGGCGAGCGAAGCGCACGTGTGCCGCAGTTGATGGGGCGTGACCTTGGGAAATCCCTCAACGGTCTTCGTGCAGGTCTTCACCGCGGGGTCGAAGACCCACCGAAGCGCACCGATCGTCACCCAGGGCGTGCCGGCTGCGGGGGGCCACACCAATTTGCTGGCTGACCGTTTGCCGATCTGCTTCCGGAGCGGCCCGAGTGCAACCCTGGGTACCGGGACTGTCCGTGCAGCGTGGTTCTTGGTCGTTCCCTCCATGTAGCCGTAGCCACGGACATGGGTGGCCGATCGCCGGACCCGGATTCTTGCCGTGTCGAGATCGACGTCGCCGATGCGTAGAGCAGTGGCCTCGCCGAAGCGCAATCCGCAGTAGCCGAGAACCAAGACCAGTGACTCAAAGCGACCGCACTCCTCGGCGAGCCGGATGAGCTGCATGTGATCGAGGTATACATGCTCGGCCTCCAGCCTTCGCGGGAGTTCGATGTCTTCGGCAGGATTTCGGATCAGTAAACCGCTTCTAACGGCAAACTTCAGCACCGCAGAAAGGACTTGGTGAGCCTGGATTACTCTCGAGGGCGAAAGCCCACGGTCACTGAACCTTGAGCCGCCACCCGGAGCACTAAGACTGCTCACCCACTCTTGAACTGCCGTGAAGTCAATGTCGATGAGTCGCACGGACTCCCAGTACGGGAGCACTAACCTCGATTTTTCGTGCCGGTTGTTCAGTGTGCGGGTTTCGCCTCGGATCGGGTTGGTCCGAGGCGGTTTTCGGTGTG
>NZ_JBNCLY010000027.1:0-51175 GCF_049844915.1 Gordonia sp. DT30
TGCTCGAGGAGGTTGTGGGCGAGCAGTATTTGTTTCATCGCCGCGAATGCTTGTGGGCCGGTGAGGTCTGGGTCGAGATGGATGTCGCTGAGTTGCTCGACGATGCCGGCGAACAGTGCTTCGGCATCGATGATGCGGGCGGTGGAACTGTTTGAGCTTGTAGAGCTGGTGGTGGTGTCGTCGATCATTGCCCTCCCCTGGCGATCGCTGCGATGGGTCAAGTCTACATGGAAATCCGCTGAGCGCAAGGCCTCAGAAGACGAATACTGTTTGTGCACAACATCATTCGAGCGGTTCGAGCCGGCCGATTCTTGTCGGTGGCGTGTGGTAGGGGCCGTCGCTCACCGGGTGAAGTCGGCGGCAGCCAGATCGACGAGTTCGGTCGCGGTTGCTCCTTCGGTGAAGAGCCGTCGCTGACGCGCCGTTGCCGTCGAGTCCGTCGTGTGCGGCCCTCTACATCGCGGCCCGCAGGATGTCGGTGTCGACCACCGGTGCGGCCAGGCTCTCGTCGATGGCGGATGCGGCTCGGGTGACCAAGTCGCGCAACAGGATTGCCGGACCGATGGCATGACCCGCGCATTGTGTGACACCGGTGCCGCGGATCTCGATGATCGGCAGAAGATCCGGAGACCAGTTTACGGCGGAGTCTTTACGGCGCAGAATCCGCCTGATCCCACACGGAGAGCAGCTCGGCGAGGATCGCCGTCGACATCCCGAAGGTGCTCAGGTGGCTCTCGCCGGACAGGCGGAAGAGTTTGGAATCGCTCAGCAGCGAGACCATGTGCTCCCCGTGCGCGTAGGGGATGATGTGGTCGCGGTCGCCATGCCACCACCGCGTCGGAGTGGTGACGTCGGCGACGCGAAATCCCCAGTCCCGGGCGAAGATCACGATGTCGGCGAATGGAGCCTCCATTCGCCGGCTGCCGCCGTGAAGCAGGTCGTCGAGGAACATCGCGCGAAACTCGGGGCGGGCCAGCAACTCTCGGTCGGCGCGCGGTGAGAGCCGGCCGTAGAGGGAGATCGCTGGAGGGGCGATCGGGCGGGCCACGCCCAGCGCCGAGCTGAGGATCTTGCCCAGCGGTACGCCGGCCACCTGCACGATGGGTGCGGCGAGGGAACCCAGACGCATCGCGCCGCCGGCGATCGCCTCCGGCCCGGTGGTCGGTGCGACGCCGCCGACGATGCCGGCGACCGCGACGCGGCCGGGGTGGGCGTGCGACGTCGCAAGGGCGTACGGGCCGCCGCCGGAGACGCCGACCACCGCGAACCGCTCGATGCCCAGGGCATCGAGAACTACGGTGAGATCGCTGGGGAAGTCGGCCACGGAGTCGTAGCGGTGGGCGGTGGAGCTGCCGACGCCGGGCCGGTCGAGGCCGATCAGCCGGATGCCGTGTTCGGCGGCGAACGCCCGCGCCTCGAGCGGTATCTGACGTCGCGCACCGGGAGTGCCGTGCAACCACACGACGGCCCGTCCGTGTGCCGACCCATACTCGGCGAACCCGATCCGCCGCCTGCCGTTGTCGACGGCGACCGAGCCCTCGATCTTGGGACGATCGATCCGCATCATGGGCCTCAGCATCTCACGGTGAGTTCGGTCACGATGAGCCGGCGGGTGTGTGTGGCCTCCCGCCGAAGTGGCGGCGCATGCGGTAAGAGCAGTCACAACAGACGGTTCCTCGCGTAACGTCGTAACCGTGAGTCCTGCCGTTCTGGATCAGAAATTCCGACGTCTCCCGCATGCCCTTTCCTTCTACCCGGCGGTGCGGGATCTGCCGACCGGGACCATGGTGGAGTTGCCGGGACGGGGCGCGACCTTCGTCACCGATTCCGGGCCCGCCGACGCCCCGGTGGTCATCCTGCAGCATTCGGTGATGACGACCGGCCTGCTGTGCTGGTATCCGGTACTCCCGGAATTGAACCGGCGCTACCGGGTGATCACTCTCGACCATCGATGGCACGGCCGGGGTATCCGATCGGACCGGTTCGATCTGCTCGATTGTGCCGACGATGTCGCCGCACTCGCCGACGTCCTCGGGATCGAGCACTTCGTGTCCGCGGGTTTCTCGATGGGCGGCGGTATCTCCCAGCTCGTCTGGCGTCGCCATCGCGACCGGGTCGGCGGGCTGGTGCTGTGCTCGACCGGTCCGTACTTCAGCACCCATGACCCGCATCAGCGTGCACAGGCCGAACGCGCCGGGCGGCTGCTCAGACCGGTGTACAAACTCATCCCGCGCCCTTCCGATGCGAGTCTTGATCGCCCCGCCGGCCGCACCCTGGCTTGGGGGATGCGGCAGTTCCTCTCGACGCCTCTCTCGCATTCCGGCGACTTCGGAGAAGGCTTGGGCCGCTTCGATTCCCGCGACTGGCTCGCTGAGATCGACGTGCCCACCGCGGTCGTTGTCTCGACGCGCGACAAGGTCGTCGAACCGGAACGTCAGCAACTGCTCGTCGACGGTATCCCCGGTGCGCGCCGCTTCGACGTCGACGGCGGACACGCAACCTGCGTGATCGGCGCCGACAAGTTTCTCCCGCCCTTCCTCGACGCCGTCGACGAGGTGGTCCGCGCCGCCGATCTGCGCACCACCTCGCGCATCATCGTTCCCTAGGCAGTCGTGTCAGGCGCAGTCGCCACGCGTCGGGGAGGTCGCCGATCGCGCGGTGCACCGCGACATCGCTTCCGGTGGAGGCGGCGTCGGGCAGCGCGTCACTGAGGACCGCGATGTCGGACCGGACTGCGTCGGCGAAAAAGCGCAAGGGACCGGTACCGCACACGGGGTTTGCGGTACCGGTCCCTTGCTGCGATGACCTCGCCGATCGGGCGAGTCATCGGGTCATGGGGTGGGATCAGGCGCCCTGGCCGGCCTCGATCTCCAGGGTGATGGTGACCTTGTCGCCGACGACGACGCCGCCACCCTCGAGCGGCATGTCGATGTCGATGCCGAAGTCCTTGCGGTTGAGCACGGTCGTGGCCTCGAAGCCGGCGACCGGACAGTGGCCCATGCCGGGGTTCACGCCGTTGAACTCGAGTTTGAGGTCGACCGGCTTGGTCACACCGTGCAGGGTGAAGTCGCCGGTGAGTACGTAGTCGTCGCCATCGGGACGGACCGACGTCGAGGTGAAAGTCGCCTTCGGGAAGGTCTCGGCGTCGAAGAAGTCGGCGGAGCGGATGTGGCCGTCGCGCTGCTCGTTGCCGGTGCTGATCGAGGTGACATCGATCTCGGCCTGGACCGACGGGGTGCCGTCCTCGGCGACGGTGATGGTGCCGCTGAACGCGTCGAACGTGCCGCGAACCTTGCTGACCATGAGGTGCTTGACGGCGAAGCCGACGGTCGAGTGGACCGGATCGATGGTCCAGGTACCGGCGGCGATCGGTGCGGTGACGGTGGATGTGCTCATGATGTGCTCCTTGTCCGGGAGATGCCCGGGCTCGATGACTGCAGTGGTTTCTGGGTCGTGTCGGCCCATCACCCAGCATAACCGGACCGCGGTCCGATTTCATTCCCCGTTCGCGGAAGTTTGTCGGGCAATCTCATGTCCAGGCGAAGACCGGTTGTTCGAACTCGTCGACCCGGGTGTGGCGGCCGCGCAGGCACACCTCGGCGAACTGATAGAGCGCTGCGGCCGTCGGCGCGTGCACGAGTGTGGTCGCGCCGCTGGGGGACTGGTCGTCGGGGTCGCGGCGCAGGCCGGGAATCGGCATCTGGATCACCGGCCGCGGCGACTCCGGGATGGAGATGAACCGCGGCGGCACGAGGAGATCGGCAAGCGGGATGAAGAACCATTCCGACACCTCGTCGGGACTGGGTGTCGGTGTGGGCGGGCGGCCGGCCCAGCAGACGACCGGCGTGATGACGAAGCCCGACCGGGTCGGGTAGTCGTCGAGCATGCCGACGACATCGTCGGGGGACAGGGCGATTCCCATCTCCTCGTGCAATTCACGCAGCGCGGCGGTGCGTGCATCCTCGCCGGGATCCAAGCGACCGCCCGGGAGCGCGAACTGGGCGGCGTGCCTGCGCATCGTGATCGGCCGGCGCAGCAGCCAGATGCCCTGTTCGGGCCGGTCGTGCTCATCGACTCGTTCGACGACGACCACCGCGACCGCGGCGGGTCTCCCGGGTGCGGTGGCGGCGCGACG
Organism: Gordonia sp. DT30; assembly: GCF_049844915.1. Classification (NCBI taxonomy): domain Bacteria; kingdom Bacillati; phylum Actinomycetota; class Actinomycetes; order Mycobacteriales; family Gordoniaceae; genus Gordonia; species Gordonia sp. DT30. The sequence goes on from NZ_JBNCLY010000027.1 coordinate 4,136, forward strand.
GTCGAAGGCCGACAGCCGGGTGGTCAGGGCGTCGTGCTCGACGGTGGTCACCGCTCTAGTTCACCACGTCGGCCATCGTCGCCGAAGGACGGGCTCGCCGGCGACGCCCCGGCCCCGGATGGTCCACCCGCATGGCCGAATTGTCCGGATAGCCTGCGCGCCAAATTTTTACGAGTCGATTACCTGATGCCTGGCGGCGCACACTGATAGGTCGTGGCAGCCCTTTCGACACCGTTGACGTTGCAGACCGCAGTCACCTCATGGCGATTCGACCTGCCGTCGTCGATCCTCGTCGTGTTGGTGGTCGGCATCTACCTCGTCGGACTCCGACGTTCGACGGTGCCCTCGTCGCGGGCGGTGCCGGTGTTGATAGGTGCCGCGGTATGGCTGATCGCCGGCTGCGGCTTCGTCGGCGTGTACTCCGACGTGCTGTTCTGGGTGCGGGCGCTGCAGGTGGTGCTCCTGCTGATGGTGGTGCCGTTCTGCCTTGCGCTCGGGATGCCGGGCACGATGGCGCGCGACATCGTCGGGCACGCCGCGTTCGACCGGGTGCTGGGGTCGAAGCCCGCGCGGGTGCTCGCGTCGCCGGCGACGACGTCGGCCGGGATCATCGTCACGCCCTGGCTCATCTATCTCACCGGCTGGTATCCGGCGATGCTGCAGTCCGGGGCCGTCGACACCCTCACCCGGCTGTTGCTGGTGATCTGCGGTGCGGGCTACTTCTACACGCGGCTGCAACTCGATCCGGTGCCGCGGCGTTACCCGCAGTCGATGTCGTTGCTCATCACGCTCGGCGAGACCCTCGGCGACGGCGTGCTCGGGGTGGTGATGTGGCAGGGAGGTCTGCTCGCCGCATCGTATTACGAAGCGCTGCACCGAGTCTGGGGTCCGTCGCTGCGAACCGACCAGACCATCGGGGCCGGGGTGTTCTGGATTCTGGGGGACGCCCTGGGCCTACCGTTCCTTCTCGTGCTCTTCTCACGCTTCCGCGCCGACGAGCGGTTGCGCGCCGAAGCCGCCGATGCCGAACTCGATGCTGCCGAACTCAAGGCTGCCGAACTCGCCGCCGCCGATCCGATACCGCGCGCAGCGGAGGGAGCCATCGATTCCGCGTCCGGGTCGACGACGCTCTGGTGGGAGAGTCATCCGGAGCTGCGTGACCGATTCCGGTGACCGAGATCCTCTCGAATTCGCCTATTCAACCGGAGTTTCCGGCTGCATCTCGTATGCGGTTGCCACCAACTCGGACCGCTGGCCGCGCCCGTCGGTCGACTTGCGATCCCACGGCGCGTCGATCTGCCCGCGCAGATCGTCGACGATCTCGGTCGGTACGACGTTGCGATAGGCGTCGGTCTCGCCGGTGACCACCCGGACGGCCGTCTCGTAGACCGGTTCGGGATCGTATTGCTCGTGTGGGAAGGCGATCTCGCTGTAGTCGAAGAGTCGGGCACCGGGGTCATCGTTCCAGCTCTTCCACGTTTCGAGCATGCAGTCGTTGAACCCGGTCAGGAATGGACCCGGATTGATGGTGGCCACCTCGATGCCGTACTCCGTGAGCTCTTGGAACAGCGACTCGGCGACGGCCTCGATCGCGTGCTTGGACGCCGAGTACGCGCCGGCGAAGGGATCGGCGGTCAGTCCGGCGATCGAGGACATGAAGATGATCTTGCCGCTGCGACGCTGCGCCATCGTCTTGGCGATCCCCTGCGTCAACAGCACCGGGCCGACCACGTTGACCTCGAACTGCCGACGCAGATTGTCGCCCGGTATGTCGGCCATCGAGCCGCCCTCGGCGACGCCGGCGTTGTTGAGCAGGACGTCGACGTCCCAACCCGAAGCCTTCTTCCGATCACCGGGATCGGTCACATCGAGCTTCTCCACCCGCACTGTGACGCCGCGTCGTGCCGCCTCCTGCTCGAGAGCCCACACCTGCGCGTAGATCTCGACGCCCGCGATCACGTCGAGGCCCCGCTCGGCGAGCCGGAACGCGATCTCGTTTCCGAACCCCGTTCCGGCTCCGGTCACCAATACCTTTGTCTCAGCCATGTGCTGCCGGGTACCCTGGGTCCTCGGTCGGGCAAACCTGCGGACGGCTCGCGGGAATGGAACTGACGTAACGTACGGGCCGGCGAATGCCGAGACAGATGACGGAGCGGGCTGGCACGCAATGTCTGCTCGGACCCCGAGACGGTCAGGCGTGCTTCGCCACATCACGGAACGGGGTCACGGATCCGCGTCAGTTATTCGGGTAGCTGCGGAACTTCGAGGGGGTTCTTCACCCATCGCTGCGCGGTTGTGTTGGGCGTTCTTGCGATATCCGACATTTGCCGGATCGATTGTCCATCGAGTTCGCCCAGTTCTATGAGCAGGCGGATTGCCAATTCGCGTGCCGTATAGAGTGCGCGCGAACATGTGCACTGCGCGGGAGGGCGATTGGCGTACCCAGCACGTACACAGTCGTAGTCGTCCGGAGATCCGGTGAGGAGCGGACTACGGCCGAGCGGCCAGTGTCTGTTTGGCTACCTCGACCAGGTACTCGGCCGCTCGGTTCATCTTCTTCAGCTCCGCAGCGGTCAGGTCCTGATGGGTGTAGGCAGCCTTGCTCTTCAAATTCAGGAGCGTATTCAGGCGCCGTTCGGACCCGCTGTCCGCACGCTTCAGTAGGGCGACCGCTTCGTTGTGGTTGCCAGTGTTCGAGTGCACGCCGAGGCGTACACAGCAGATCACGTCCGCGGCGGCGATCCCCGCATCGACGTATAGGTCCCCGGCGGCGTTCGGCATCTCCTCGCCGAGATAGTCGGCGGCGCCGAAGAACTCGTTCGCCTTGGACATCCGCCCCGCCGTGACCACGGAGTCGCAGTCGCGTTGTCCCGCCATCAGGGTCTCCTCGCGGCGGGGCGCAGCTGCGCGTTGAACCATGTCCGTGTCCCCGCGACGGTCAGGCCCTGCTTCGCCACGTCACGGAGCAAGGGTTCACCGGTGGCGGCCGCGGCTCGGAAGTCATTCTCGGCGTACTCGACGATCCGTCCGTCATTGCCGGTCCACGCGGTGACAAGTCGGGCGAGTTCGGTCACCCGTTGCTGCCACGCGTCATCGCTGTCGCGGCCGGACTCGGAGGACCGTACAAGCAGCAGGTCGATGTCGCTGTCGAGTTTCATGCGCCCGGTCGCGGCGGAGCCGAACACCGCAGCGTACTTGAGCTCTTTGCCCCACTTGTTGAAGTGCTCCCCGAGGCGGCTGCGGAAAGTGACGTTCAACCGTGACAGGGCCATGATGGGCTCGGCAGCGAGGTGTTCGGTGTTGAAGCGGTAGGTGTTGGTCCTACCCACCTGGTCGTGCAGCACCACACCCTGTCCGGTGAGCCGGTTCAGGACCTTGCGGATGCCTTCCCCGGACGCGGTGGTGAGGATGCGCTGGATCTGGCTGATGGTGAATGTCGCGTCTGCGCTCGCCAGGACCGCGAGCACGTCGCCGTCCAGGGTCGGTGTCACAGTTGCGATCGGCCTGTTGAGCTGCATGGAAAACCTCCCTCGCCCTAACTAAAGTTGGAGTATCGCAACTATAGTTGCTGCTGACGACAAGGAAGTCCGCCGTGAGAACGGTTCTCGGGCGAGGCATCCCAGAAAATAAGAAAAAACCACCTGCGAACAGGTGGTTCATCTTTGTGGCCAGAGTCGGGATCGAACCGACGACCTTCCGCTTTTCAGGCGGACGCTCGTACCAACTGAGCTACCTGGCCGGACGGCAGTGGTGCAATACCGACACCTCTGGCGACCCTGACGGGACTCGAACCCGCGACCTCCGCCGTGACAGGGCGGCGCGCTAACCAACTGCGCCACAGGGCCTTGTTCAGTTGTCTGTTCGCGAGCGAACAGGCGTACCCCCTACGGGATTCGAACCCGCGCTACCGCCTTGAAAGGGCGGCGTCCTAGGCCGCTAGACGAAGGGGGCCGGTTCTCCGTTCGGGAGACTCCGTTTGGGAGCCGACTCAGATTAGGACACGGCGCGCGGAAAACACAAATCGCCATGTCACCGGCGGCAACGCGGTTTCGACACGCGTAGGCATCACCGGCTGCCGGGTGGCCGTGACCCACCGGGTAAACTCGCATCCGCCCTCGGCGCCGAGGGCCCGCCCCTATAGCTCAGTTGGTAGAGCTACGGACTTTTAATCCGCAGGTCGTAGGTTCGAGCCCTACTGGGGGCACCATCCCATGCACCGACACGGTCGTGTCGGTGCCGCACCTTATGATTGCCGCATGAAACGGACAATCTTCGCACTCGTCGCTGCCTCGACCACGATGTGCAGCTGAGGTCGTGATGAGAAACTTCAGCGTGCAACACATCGTGCGAAACCCCAAGGTCTGGCTTGCCACGGGCGTGGTGCTCGCGGTCGTCGGCACCGCCGGGATGGCCGCGCGCGGTGCATGGCCCGAAGTCGGCATCGCCGCCGCCGCATGGCTCGGTATCGCCGCAGTGTGGTTGGCGGCCAATCAGGTTGGGCGCGAGCGGTGACTGGAGCCTAGCCCGGGTCGGCAACAAGACCCCAAGCGTCGGTCTATCCGTCGAGGCCGTGAAGTTTTAGGAGCGTCGCGGGTACTTCGGCCGGCCCGACGTCGTGGTCGGCGTGCGCCTCGGTTGAGACCGAATCGACGATCGACGCCTGGTGGCCCCCGTGGTGATCAATGCGGAACGCATGTATGCACGCGGAAGGCTACCGTTTGCTCGGTAGATTGATGCATGTCAATATTGATGGATGTCGAATAAGAACATGCTGGCGCCGGTATCGCGCGGTCTGAGCGTGGACGAGGCCGGGCTGGTCACACCGCTGTTGAAGGCGCTCGCGGACCCGGTTCGATTGCGGTTGCTGTCGGAGGTTGCTGCGCATCCGGGCGGTGAGGCATGCGTGTGCGATATCTCCGGGCCGTTCGACGTCTCGCAACCGACGATCTCGCACCATCTCAAGGTGCTGAGGCAAGCGGGCTTGATGACCAGTGAGCGTCGGTCGACCTGGGTGTACTACCGCGTGAACACCCAAGCGTTGCAACAACTCTCGGGTCTGCTGGGCGGCCTCGCCTCTGTCGTGGGGAAGGCTCGCGCGTGCGAAGCGGACCGGTGATCGCCACCGAGGACGCGGTTGCCGGCAAGTTGTCGATACTCGACCGGTTCCTGCCGGTGTGGATCGGTGCGGCGATGGTCGTCGGTCTACTCCTGGGCCGAGCTGTCCCGGGGCTGGGTAACGCACTGGCGGCCGTCGAACTCGACGGCATCTCGGTGCCCATCGCTCTCGGGCTACTGATCATGATGTATCCGGTGCTGGCGAAGGTGCGCTACGACCGACTCGACTCGGTCACCGGCGATCGCCGTCTGCTGCTGGGATCGCTCCTGCTGAACTGGATCGTAGGTCCGGCGTTGATGTTCGCGCTGGCATGGCTTCTGCTTCCGGACCTGCCGGAGTACCGGACCGGACTGATCATCGTCGGTCTGGCCCGTTGTATCGCGATGGTGATCATATGGAACGACCTGGCGTGTGGTGATCGTGAAGCGGCTGCCGTTCTCGTCGCTCTGAATTCGGTGTTCCAGGTGATCATGTTCGCCGTTCTGGGCTGGTTCTACCTCTCGGTGCTACCCGGATGGTTCGGCCTGGAGCAGACGGCCATCGACACCTCGCCGTGGCAGATCGCGAAGTCGGTGCTGATCTTCCTCGGTATCCCGCTTGTCGCCGGCTACCTCACCCGACGCATCGGCGAACGCGCGAAAGGGCGCGAGTGGTATGAGGCCTCATTCCTGCCACGTCTGGGTCCGTGGGCGCTCTATGGATTGCTGTTCACCATCGTCATCCTGTTTGCGTTGCAGGGTGATCAGATCACTTCGCAGCCGTGGGACGTCGTGCGGATCGCGCTGCCGCTGCTGATCTACTTTGCCGTGATGTGGGGTGGCGGGTTCGTTCTCGGCGCCGCAATGGGTCTGGGCTACGAGCGCACCACCACGCTGGCATTTACGGCTGCCGGCAACAACTTCGAGCTCGCCATTGCGGTCGCGATCGCGACCTACGGTGCAACTTCCGGGCAAGCTCTTGCCGGGGTCATCGGTCCACTCATCGAGGTGCCCGTCCTCGTCGCCCTCGTCTATGTGTCCCTCGCGCTGCGGAGACGATTTGCCGCAACCACCGCACCGAAGGGGCCCATGCGCGATGCCTGATCCCCTCGAAGTGCTCTTCGTCTGTGTGAGCAACCGCGGCAAGTCCGTGATGGCCGAGCACCTCACACCGACGGTCACCGATCTGGTCACCCCGTCGTCAGCCGGCACCAGTGCAAAGATCGGCGGGCAGGTCAACGAATTGTCGGCCCAGGCGCTCGCCGAAGTCGGCGTCTCCGGTGTCGCCGGTCACCGTCCTCGTCAACTCACCGACGACCTGATGATCGCCGCGGACCTGGTCGTGGTCGTCGGCACCGCCGAGGTCACCCCACCCGACGGCGTCGCTCTCGAGGTGTGGAACACCGACGAACCCTCCGAGCGTGGGATCGACGGCATCGAACGGATGCGCCTGATCCGCGACGACATCACCAACCGGATCCGCACCCTCGCCCACCGTATTGCGCGGTAGGCGAGAGCGCGAGATACGAACACTCGTCAGCAGCAAGCCGGACGAGCGTTCACCGGATCGGCGGCATCGGCGGAACTACCACCGCAACACACCGAACCCTGATCGGTGTCATCGACGGCGTTCTGCTCCAACAACTTCGGACTGGTCCCGAAGGTGTCGGAGTCGGCGAGCACGGTGTAAACCTCCCACTTCTCGTTCGCCGGCCCTGTCACCCACACCTTGTCCTGGGTCGCGAAACAACAGGTGGAGTTGATCTCCTCCTGCGTGATCAGGCCCTCGCCAGACAACCGGGCGATCTCGGCATGCACCTTCTCGCTCGATTCCACCTCAACGCCGAGGTGGTTGATCGTGCCGCCCTGGCCAGGATTCTCCAGAAGCACCAGTTTCAGCGGCGGCTCGACGACCGCAAAGTTGGCGTATCCCGGCTTGCGCTTGGCCGGAATGGTGTTGAACAGTTTGGAGTAGAACTCGATCGCGGTGTCGAGATCATCGACGTTGAGTGCGAGCTGCATACGGGACATGACCATCACCTTCACCTGTGAGACATATATCGAAATACGGTCAAAGCGCAGAGTGCCACCTTTTCGACATATGTCAAGTACGAGCGTACGATCCGGTTATGCCGAAGACCTTGCCGATGGTCGACATCAGCGCCCCGATCTGCTGCGCGCCGGTCTCAGCGGCCCCGCTCGATGACGACACCGCGCTGGAAATCGCATTGCGGCTCAAGGCTCTTGCCGACCCCGTGCGCATTAAGCTCGTCTCGATTCTGCTCGCCGACACCGCCGACGGGATCTGCACTTGCGACCTCGCAACCGCGGTCGGTCTCGCCGAGGCCACCACGAGTCACCACTTGGGGCAGCTTCGCAAAGCCGGCATGGTCACACCTGACCGCCGAGGGATGAACGTCTATTACCGCGCATTGCCGGACGCGTTGGAAGCACTGCGCAACGTCCTCAGCGCCACGACGGGGTGCTGCTGAACCGGCGTCTTTACGAATTCTCAAGCGACCGCTGACGCTGCCACCGGCCTCAACGCTGTCGGCTCAGCTCCATTGCCGCGGCAACTCCGGTCGCTGGTGCATCCGGCCGCTCTCGTCCAGTTCCAGGACGGTCTCGATGCCGATGCGCTCCAGGAAGGCGAAGTCGTGGCTCACGATGAGCAGCGCGCCGCGGTAGGCGTCGAGCGCCTCGGCAAGCTGTTCGACGCTGGTGATGTCGAGGTTGTTGGTCGGTTCGTCCAGGATCAGCAGCTGAGCCGGCGGGTCGGCGAGGAGCAGCCGCGCGAGGGACACCCGGAACCGTTCGCCGCCGGAAAGCGTGCGAACCGGCCGGTCGACGCCCTCGCCGCGCAGCAGGAGCCGGGCGAGCTGGTTACGGATGGTGCCGGCCGGGGTGTCCGGCGCGACGGCCGCGACGTTTTCCATGGCGCTGGCGTCGTCGTCGAGGCCGTCGAGACGCTGCGGGAGGAAGCCGACGTGGTCGATGAGGAGGCGTCCGTGCGGCCGCCCGGGTGCCGGCTCGGTCCGCTCCACGAGCTGGGCGATCAGCGTCGACTTCCCGGTTCCGTTCGCGCCGACGAGCGCGACCCGCTCCGGCCCCTGGATCACGATGGTCCGCTCCTCGTCGGCCAACTCGGCCAGACGCCGCCCGCGCGGGACATCCGGGTCGGGCAGGGCGAGGTGGATGTGCACTTCTTCGCGAACCCGCCCGTCGGCCGCATCGACGGCAGCCTGCGCCGCCGCGACCTTGTCGTCGAGCGTGGAACGAAGTGACCCCGCCGATGCCTGCGCCTTGCTCGCCCTGTTTCCGGCGAGGATCTTCGGGATGCCCCCGTCGCGCTGGGTCTTCTTACCCGTCCGCTCACGGCGCGCGAGCTTCGTCTCGGCCTCGACCCGCTGCCGCTTCTCCACCTTGAGCGCCTGCTGGGCAGAGCGCGCTGCCTGCATCGCGGCGGCCTGCTCCTGCTCCTGGTGTGCCTTCCACGCGCTGTAGGGACCACCGAACGTTTCCAGAGTGGCGCCGTACAACTCGGTGGTGTTGTCCATGTGCTCGAGCAGCTCGAGGTCGTGGCTGACGACGACGAGCGTCCCCGGCCATTGATCGACGAACTCGGCGAGTCGGTCGCGCGTGGCGCGGTCGAGGTTGTTGGTGGGCTCGTCGAGCAGCGTGATCGGCGTGCGACGGACGCGCAGACCAGTGATCGCGATGAGCATGCCCTCCCCACCGGAGACCTCGGCGACGCGGCGATCGAGGTCGGCAGCCGAGAACCCGATCTGCTGTAGCGCCTCGTCGGCGCGGGACTCGATGTCCCAGTCGTCGCCGATCACATCGAAGTGCCGTTGGTCGGCGTCACCCGACTCGATGGCCTTCATCGCGTCGAGGGTGGGCCGGATGCCGAGCAGCTCGGCGATCGTGGTGTCCGGTTGCAGGGTGAGTGTCTGCGGTAGATAGCCCACCTCGCCGCTGGTGTCGATGTGGCCGGAGGTCGGCTGCAGTTCGCCCGCGATGAGGCGGAGCAGGGTGGATTTGCCTGCGCCGTTGCGGCCGATCAGTCCGGTGCGGCCGGTGCCGAAGGTGCCGTTGACGCCGGCGAGGGCGACGCTGCCGTCGGGCCATTCAAACGCCAGATCACGTAGTGTGACAGCGGATTTCGTAGACATGTGCCGTGGTTCTCTTTCTCTCCCGTCGAGCACCGGTGGGGTTGTGACGGGTATCGGTGCGGTATCGATGGGCGCAGCGCAGTACGTCGGGGCCAAACCGACCACAGGCCGTTTGTCGACGAAATGAGAAGTCCGAGAGGTGGATTCGCACATTCGCAGTCACGCGACCGGGGCCGGGGCGATGCGAACATGCCGGTGAGCGTCACGCGAATGGCCGCATCCCGAAACGGGGGTGGGCCCATGCGCGTGGATAGGCGAAACGAGTATTCACTGATGCGGAGGACCCCGCACAAGTGAAAGCCACCGGCAGTTCGGTGGCTAGACTCTGTCGACCTCGATCAGCTCCATGAACAGAGATGCTATCAGCCGCGGTCCCGACGACGCCCGGCTTGCCGAGCGGCGTGGGGTGGGCAGGCATGGCGGGGTGCACCCGTGTCATCGGTGATCAGAGGTTGAATCCGCCGGAGGTCTCGATGTCCTGGGGGTCGGTGCTGGCGAAAGATGTTCGGACGATGGAACTCTCGGCGCGGCCGAGCCGAGGGCGGGCCGCCCGAGTCGCAGTGACGCGGGCGGCCCACCCCGACTCGCTCAGGCGGCGGGATATTCGGCGGCGATATCGAGGACCCAGGTGATGCCGAACCTGTCGGTGAGCTGCCCGTATAACGGCGCCCACTGGGCCGGGGCGAGGGGCGCCTTGATCTCCGCGCCGTCGGCGAGTTTGTCCCAGTGGCTCTGGAGTTCGGCGGCGTCGGTGCCGCGCACGGACACGAAGAACGGGTCTTTGCCCTGATCCCATTCGAGCTGGGGATAGGCGTCGTAGGCCATGATGCGGAAGCCGTTGTCGCCGATGACCTGCCCGAAGGTGACGTGGTCGGCGGTGGTGGGATCGGTGATCCCCATGTCGGCGTAGCTGGCGATGGTCAGCTCGCCGCCGAACACGGACTGGTAGAACTCGAGCGCCTGACGGGCGGTGCCGCGGAAGTTCAGGTGCGGGGTGACGCTGACGGACACGGTGACTCCTTGTTTGTCATGCAGCCGATGTCTTCGGCCGCATGACGAGCCTCGCAGTAGTACCGGTCATCTTGCGTCCGCTTCTCGGGCGAAGATGTACCCATGACCGGATCGCCCTCGCGGATGCTGACGCTGCTGTCGCTGCTGCAGACGCGGCGCGACTGGCCCGGTCGGGTGCTGGCCGGGCGGTTGGAGATCAGTGACCGCACGCTGCGGCGCGATGTCGATCGCCTGCGGGAACTCGGCTACCGGATCGTCGCGATCAAGGGTCCCGACGGTGGGTATCGGCTCGATGCCGGCTCGGAATTGCCGCCCATGCACTTCGACGACGACCAGGCCGTCGCGGTCGCGGTCGCCTTGCAGATCGCCGCGGGATCGGCGATCGCCGACGGTGAGTCGGCGTTGCGGGCGCTGCAGACCGTGCGGCAGGTGATGCCTTCCCGGTTGCGGCACCGGATCGACGAGGTGGCGTTCTCGACCTTGCCGGCATCGAACGCCGCGGTCGTCGAGACGGAGGTGCTGATCGCGGTGAGTACGGCGGTCCGGGCCCGGGAGGTGCTGCGCTTCGACTACGTGCCGGTCGGTCGCGATCGCGATGCCGCCGCGTCGCCACGCACGGTGGAGCCGCATCACGTGGTGCTCGCCGAGAGCCGCTGGTACCTCGTCGCATGGAGCCTCGATGCCGACGACTGGCGCGTATACCGGCTCGACCGGATGACCCCGCGTGTTCCGACCGGTCCGAGATTCACGCCGCGTCGTATTCCCGGCGGTGACGTGCACGCCTTCCTGGCCGGTCGATTCAAGGGCTCCGACCACCGAAATCGGTGGCCGTGCATGGGTGAGGTGGTGCTGGGCCTGCCCGCGGCCGAGGTGGCGCCGTTCGTTCACGAGGGGATGGTCGACGATCTGGGCCCCGATCGGTGCCGGCTGATCGTCGGGTCGTGGTCGTGGGTGGCATTGGCGGCTTCGATCGCCCGCTTCGACGGGCCCGTGCTCGAGGTGGCACCACATGAGCTCGCCGATGCCTTTGCCACCCTCGCGCACCGCTTCGCGGACGCGGCACGGCAGGGACCACCGCATCGACCGACGGTGTGACCCGCGCCATTCGGTAATCTCGAGGTGACATCGACTGCAGGGACGCCCATGACTTCATCACCGAGTTCCGAGGTCGGGCCGTCCGCTGCCGGGCAGCATGTCCGGCGTCGTCGTGGTGGCATTCGTCGGCGCAACGCCCGGCGACGCCTCGCCGCGCGGGTGTGGGGTGACGGCGAGCCGGGTACCGGGAAGTGGCTGCGGCTCGACGAGGGCGAACGCCGATGCCTCGCCCGCCGCGCGGTCGCCATCGCGGTGAGCGCGATCGTGGGCAGTAACGCGTTGATCGGCGTCGAGACCTTCTTGTTGGTGCAGCTGTCGTACAACGGCGGAACGCTGTCGGTCGACGAGACGCTGCGCGCCCCCAATTTCCCCGGGATCGTCACCGCGATCGCCGTATGCATCGTGGCCAATCTGATCCTCGGTGTGCTCCTGCTGCGGCCGCAGATCCGCTGGTTCATCCGCGGCGAACCCGCCGATCATGCCAGACGCGTTGCCGTCCAACGAATCCCGATTCGGCAGGTGCTCGGGACGATGCTTGCCTGGCTGGCTTCGGTCGTGAGTTACATTGCGATATCCGCTGATTCGCTCAGCGCGGCCACCGCGTTCGGGGTCGCGGTGGCGTTCGGTCTGGCAAGTCTGTCGAGCGCCTGCCTGACCTATCTGTTCGCCGAACGCGCCTCGCGGCCGCTGATGATGCTGGCGCTCGCCTCCGACCCGACCACTCGGGTCGTGCACGGGGTGCGGGGCCGGATGTTCGCGGTGTGGGCGGTGAGTTCGGCGGTACCGATGGTCGGCCTGATCGTTCTGAACGCCGGCCGTCGTCTCCACATGCTGCCGCCGGTGGTCGGTGACGTCGACTGGGCCAGCGTCGTTCTCGCGATCGTCGGGCTCGCCGCGGGCATCCGGATCATCGTCCTCGTCGGTCAATCATTGATCGATCCGCTGACCGAACTGCGTGATGCCGTCGAGAAGGTGCACGACGGCGATCTCGACGTGCACGTCGACGTCTACGACTCCTCCGAACTCGGTGTGCTGCAACAGGGATTCAACGAGATGGTGACGGGGCTCGACGAACGTGAACGGATGCGGGAACTGTTCGCGCGTCATGTCGGGGACACTGTCGCCGACCTCGCGATCGAGAACGGAATGGGGCTGCATGGCACCAACACCCGGGTCGGGGTGCTCCTCGTCGACATCGTCGGTTCCACCACCATCGCGCAGGAGCGGAGCCCGCAGGACACCGCCGCATTGCTCAACGAGTTCTTCGAGATCGTCGCGCAGGTCGTCGACGAGCACCGCGGGTTCGTCAACAAGTTCGAGGGCGACGCCGCGCTCGCGGTGTTCGGTGCACCCGTCGAGATAGACGACCCGGCCGGCGCGGCACTGGCCGCGGCCCGGGATCTGGCACGCGGACTCACCGAGGCCCTCGACATCCGCTGGGGCATCGGGGTCTCGTTCGGTACGGCGTTCGCCGGCAACATCGGGGCCGAACGCCGCTACGAGTACACCGTGATCGGCGACCCGGTCAACGAGTGTGCGCGCCTGTCCGACCTGGCGAAGACCAGTCGGGTGCCGGTTCTGGCGAGCGGTGCCGCGATCGACGCGGCCCACGCCGAGGCGCCTGAATGGACGATGGTGGACAAGCGGGTCGTCCGTGGCCGCAGTGAGGCGACCGAGATCTACGGACCGACCGGTCTGATGGTTGCGAGTCCGCCTACGGTGGGGGACATGATCTCCGGGCTGCTGCGGCCGGTGCGGTGGCTCGGATCGGCGGGACTGCTGCGTATGCGGTGACGGCCCAGGAAGAACGCGGCAATTCACGAAAACACAAGGGAGAGATCATGAGCGGATGGTCGACGAGCGACATCCCGGATCAGTCCGGTAGGACCTTCATCGTCACCGGGGCCAACTCCGGTCTGGGTGCCGAGACGACGAGAGCACTTGTGGGCGCCGGCGCGGAGGTGATCATGGCCTGCCGCGACACCGCGAAGGCCGAGGCCGCGGCCCGCGACATCGGCGGCGGTGCGCGGGCGGCCCGACTCGATCTCGCCGACCTCGCGTCGGTGCGCGCCTTCGCCGACGGCATCTCCCGCGCCGATGTCCTCATCAACAACGCGGGTGTGATGGCGGTGCCGCTGCGGCGCACCGCCGATGGGTTCGAGATGCAGATGGGCACCAATCATCTCGGCCATTTCGCGTTGACCGGTTTGCTGCTGCCCAAGATCGGCGACCGGGTGGTGACGCTCTCGTCCGGGCTGCATCAGCTCGGCCGCATCGATCTCGGGGATCTCGACTGGCGTACGCGCCGCTACAAGCGCTGGCAGGCCTACGGCGACTCCAAGATGGCCGACCTCATGTTCGGGATGGATCTCGCCGACCGCTTCGACGCCGCGAACGACGGCCGGCTCTCGCTCATCGCCCACCCCGGCTACGCTGCGACCGGACTACAAGGCCGCACCGAGTCCCTCATGGACGCCGTGATGAAGGTGGGGAATCTGTTCGCGCAATCCGCCGCCGGCGGTGCCCTGCCCACCTTGTACGCGGCCACCGCACCCGACGTCGTCAACGGCACCTTCTATGGTCCGACCCAATGGTTCGGCATGCGTGGCGCGCCGGGGGTGTCGGCCTTCAGTGGCCGCGCCAACGACCGCGCACTGCGTGACGGGCTGTGGGCGGCGTCGGAGAGACTGACCGGCGTCAGCTTCGACGGGCCGATACCCGGAGCCTGAGGCCGCGAGCGCCGCCGCGCCTCACCAGACGCCGGGCGGGCGGAACTGCACGCTGATGCGGGCGCCGACCCCGGCGCACTTCGGTACCGCATGCTCCCACGTCCGCTGGCAACTGCCGCCCATCACCAGCAGATCGCCCGAACCGAGCACGAACCGCAACGACGGACCGCCGCCGCGCGGCCGCAGCGTCAGCGGCCGTGGTGCACCGAGTGACAGGATCGCGACCATCGTGTCGTGGGTGGCGCCGCGGCCGAATCGGTCGCCGTGCCAGGCCACCGAGTCCGTGCCGTCGCGGTACAGGCACAGGCCCGCGGTCGAGAAACCTTCGGGCAACTCGCCGCGATAGTGCTGCGTCAGCGCCGAACGGGCTTGGACGAGAAGGGGATCGGGGAGCGTGGCGTTCGCACGATAGGTGGCGACGAGCCGCGGGACGTCGACGACGCGGTCATACATCCGGCGGCGTTCGGCCCGCCACGCCGCGTTGTCGTGCAACGCGTCGAACAGGGTCTGCGACCCCGAGATCCATCCGGGGCGCAGATCCACCCACGCGCCGTCGGAGAGTTCCCGCCGGGTGATCTGTGATTGCAGGCCGCCGATCGCCGGATCGGATCCGGCGGACTCCGCGAAATCGAAGATCGACCCCTGCATGCCTACGGTCATCCGACCACGGTAGCGCAACCCGAACGCATGTTCTAGATCCGGTGCCGGTCCATCTGGCCGCCCGGTATGCTCGGACATCACACGCGGCACCCCGGCATGTCGTTGGCCACACTTGCGCTCCACGGTGGCAGGCCGGGGGAAAGCGGAGTAAACAGTATCAAGTGTTAGTCACTCACACTTTGGTGTGATGTGTCCTGCCCGCCCGAACGCTCGCCGCCGATCGAGATCGTGCTCCACAGGTCACGTTCGCAATCGCTGGTCCACACCACAGCCTCCAAGGGGAAACGGATGTCATCAGTACTCTTCCGGCTCGGCCGGTTCTCGTTCCGACACAAGTGGTGGGTGATCGCCACGTGGCTGTTGGCACTGGTCGTCGTCGCCGGACTGGTCGGCGCGCTGAAACCGAAGTTCGCGCAGGACTTCGATCTGCCCGGGACCGACTCGGGCACTGCGACAAGTCAGTTGCAGGAGTACTTCCCCAAGGTCATGGACGAGCAGTCCCGCGGTGCGGCCACCGTCGTGGTGTACGCGCCCGACGGCCTGCAGGCACACGCCGGCCAGCTGAACGCGCTCGCCGATGACCTGCGCAAGATGCCCGACATCGCCGACCAGAAGACCGTGGTCAGCCCGCTGCTCGCCGCACAGGCGCAACCCGCTCTGGCGGCCAAGGTGCTCGGCGACAACGGACACGTGGGCCTCATCTCCGTCGGTATCACCACCAACATCCAGGACCTGACCCTCGACCAGAAGAACCAACTGCTCGACGTCCTTGCCAAACATCGCGGGGACGGTCTGCAGGTCGAGGCCACCGGTTCGCTGGTGCAGGTGATGGAGCAGGGCGGCAAGGCCGAGCTGATCGGCTTCGCGATCGCCTTTGTGGTGATGATCGTCGCCTTCGGCGCGCTCGTGGCGGCCTTCATCCCGTTGATCACCGGTATCGCCGGCGTCGCGCTCACGATGATGCTGGTGACGCTCAGCGCCAAGATCATGACGGTCAACCAGACCGCCACCGGCATCGTCACCATGCTGGGTATCGCCGTCTCCATCGACTATGCACTGTTCATCGTCTCGCGTTATCGCAGCGAGGTGAAACGCGGCGGTGACCGGACCGATGCGGCCGGCCGTGCGGTCGGCACCGCGGGTTCGGCGGTGGTGTTCGCCGGTCTGACCGTGGTCATCGCGGTGGTGGCGCTCACCGTCGTCGGCATCCCGCTGATCACCCAGATGGGTGCGGGCGCGGCCGTGGCCGTGGTCTTGGCGGTGCTGGCCGCACTCACGCTGATCCCGGCCCTGCTCGGGGCCGTCGGACGCTTCGCCTTCACCCCGCGGATCCCGTGGATTCGCCATGCCGAGGAGTCCGCGACCGCCGACAGCAACGGCGTCCGCTACGGGCGTGCGGTGGTCAAACGTCCGCTGCCGTTCATCATCGTCGGACTCGCGATCCTCGTCCTGGCGGCGATCCCGGTCGGCAAACTGCAACTGGGCATGGACCTGTCCAATTCGGACGAGGCGCGCGCTTCGACCCTGCTGCAGAAGGGATTCGGCGAAGGCGTCAACGGCCAGCTGCTGGTCATCGTGCACGATGGCGATGGCCAGATCGCCCCCGCCGCGGACCAGGCCGTCGCACACATCAAGACCCTGCCCGACGTCGCCAACGCCGCGACCCTGATGTGGATGGGTGACGGCACCGGGGCGAACCCGAACGCCGGTGCCAAGACGGCGTTGATCATGGTCACCCCCACGAGTGCACCGTCGGCACAGGCGACCCACGACCTGATGGAGAAGATCCGGGACTGGGCACCGACAATCGCCAAGAACGGGGTGGAGGTACACGTCGGCGGTCAGACGGCGATCATGTCGGATCTGTCGGCCAAACTCGACAAGGCGCTGATCCCGTATCTCGTCGTCGTGGTGGGCCTGGCATTCCTGATCATGATCGGGGTGTTCCGCTCGATCTGGGTGCCGCTGGTGGGCACGATCGGCTTCATCTTCTCCGTGCTGGCCACCTTCGGGATCACCGTCGCGATCTTCCAGGAGGGTTACCTCGGGCTGATCAGCGATACCCGCCCGACCCTGTCGTTCCTGCCGATCTTCCTCATCGGTGTGGTCTTCGGGCTCGCGATGGACTATCAGGTCTTCCTGATGACGCGAATGCGTGAGGAATACGTGCACGGCATGAACGCCAAGGACGCGATCGTCGCCGGATACCGGCACGGTGCGCGCGTGGTTACATCCGCGGCGGTGATCATGATCAGCGTCTTCGCCTCGTTCATGCTCGCACCCGACACCACGTCCAAGATGCTCGGCTTCGCGCTGGCCATCGCGGTCTTCTTCGACGCCTTCATCATCCGCATGACGGTCGTCCCCGCGGTCATCGCGCTGCTGGGCGACCGGGCCTGGGGACTGCCGAAGTGGCTCGACAAACTGGTCATCGACTTCGACATCGAGGGCGGCGCGGTGCGCAACCGCGGGCTGCCGGAAGAGAAGGACACCGCAGAGACCGCCGACACCGCGGTGGCGCCGAGCTGAGGACGTCACCGTGACCGCGACGACCGGCGCCGAACCGCCGGAATCGGTTCGGCCCCGGCCGGGTGGGCTGCGCGAGCAGCACAAGCAGCGCACCCGCCAGGCCATCCGGGATGCCGCGATGCGGCTTTTCGCCCGAGATGGCTACGCGCACACGACCGTCGAACAGATCGCGCGTGAGTCCCAGGTGTCGCACACCACCTTCTTCCGGTACTTCGCCTCCAAGGAACAGGTGGTCATCGGCGACGACCTCGACGACGTGCGGGCGGCGGCGATGGACGAGATCCCCCGCGGGCTCGGTCATTTCGATCTGCTGCGTGCGGTCGTCCGCGCGCAGGTCGCCATCACGGCGTCGGATCCATGGGCCTCGAGTGTCGAGCGGATGCGACTGATCCAGTCCGAACCGATTCTGCGCATGGCCTATCAGATCGAGGCCGACGCGGCGATCTCGCAGGGCCGCGAGTACTTCGCCGACTATCTCGGGGTGCGTGCCGACGACGCGCGCCTGCAGGTGTTCGTCGCGGCGATCGCCGGGGTCATGTTCCACGTGGCCGAGGGGGTGGTCGACCCCCGTGACGACCGTGTGCTGACGGAGTTGCTCGGTGCCATCGACCTGTTGGAACAAGGGCTGCCGCTCTGACGGTCTGATACGAGAAGCCTTGGGAGACAAGCCCAGAGAAGAGATTTCACCGAGGAGAGATGAGGAGATCATGGGACGGCTGGACGGCAAAATCGCATTCATCACCGGCGTCGCGCGCGGGCAGGGCCGCGCACACGCCATCCGGTTGGCGCGGGAGGGGGCGCAGATCATCGGCATCGATCTCGCGGGACCACTGCCGGGCGTTCCCTATGATTCGGCCACACCCGAGGATCTCGAGGAGACACGCCGGCTCGTCGAGGAGGAAGGTGGCACCGCGGTCCTGACGCAATGTGATGTCCGTGATGCCGACGGGGTCACCGCGGCGGTGGCGGCCGGCGTCGAGAGGTTCGGCGGACTCGACATCGTCGTGGCCAACGCCGGCATCTGCATTCCCCAGACCTGGGACGAGATCACGCCGAGCAGCTTCGGTGACACCCTCGACATCAACGTGACCGGCGTGTGGAACACGGTGACGGCCACGGTCGGCCATCTCATCGCGCGCGGTGGCGGATCGGTGATCATCACCAGCTCGTACGCGGGCAAGAAGGTGCAGCCCTTCATGATCCACTACACCACCAGCAAGCACGCGCTGGTGGGGATGACCCGCGGTCTCGCCGCCGAGCTCGGCGCACACAACATCCGGGTGAACTCCGTGCACCCCGGTGCGGTGAACACACCGATGGGGTCGGGGAGCATGCAAGAACGTATCGAGACGACCAATCAGGCCAATCCGCGCCTCGCGGGGATGGGCACGGTGTTCGTGAATCGGTACGCCGCCGAGGCCGAGGACATCGCCAACGTGGTCGCATTCCTCGCCTCCGACGAATCGACATTCGTCACCGCCGAACACATCTCGGTCGACGGCGGCGCCCAGCACTACTGAGATCGTCGATCCGTCGCCGGTGCCGCGGCTCGTCTCGTGTCAGAGCCGGCGCAGGCGTCGAGCGGCCTCGGCGATCACGTCGTCGCGTTTGGCGAAGGCGAAGCGCACCATATGCCGCCACGGCTCCTTGTGGTCGGCGAAGACGCTCACCGGGACACCGGCCACCCCGATCCTCTCCGGAAGCTTCCGGCAGAGTTCTTCCCCATCGGCATAGCCGAGCGGACGCGGATCAGCGCAGACGAAGTATGTTGCGTCACTGCGGTATACGCCGAAGCCGGCGTCGGTCAGCGCCGCTGACAGCAGATCTCGTTTGTCCTGCAGTGCGGCTGCGCTGCGCGAGACCCAGTCCATCTCCGACTCCAGCGCGTGGGCGACGGCGGGCTGGAACGGACCCGAACCGACATAGGTCATGTACTGCTTGGCGGCGCGCGCGGAAGCCACCAGTTCCGGTGGCCCGCAGAGCCAGCCGACCTTCCAGCCGGTGCAGTTGAAGGTCTTGGCGGCGCTCGAGATCCGCAGGGTGCGTTCGCGCATGCCGGGCAGCGTGGCCAGCGGGGTGTGGCGCCGGCCGTCGAACACGAGGTGCTCATAGACCTCGTCGGTCACCGCGATGACGTCGTGGCGGATGCACAGGCGCGCGATCTCGGCGAGGTCGTCGTCGCCGAGGACCGTGCCGGTCGGATTGTGCGGCGAGTTGAGCAGGAGCAACGCGGTGCGCGGACCGAATGCGGCGGCCAGCGCGTCACGGTCGAGGCGGAAGCCGTCACCGTCGGCGACGAGCGGCACCGTGCGTCGCACGCCGCCGGCCATCGCCACCGTCGCGGCATACGAGTCGTAATACGGCTCGATCATCACCACCTCGGACCCCGGTTCGGTGAGCCCGACGACAGCGCCCGCGATGGCCTCGGTGGCGCCGACGGTGATCAACACCTCCGTGTCGGGGTCGTAGTCGAGGCCGTAGTGCGTGCGCTGATGCTCGGCCACCGCCCGCCGCAACCGCGGCACCCCGATGCCGGGCGGGTACTGGTTGTGGCCGTCGTTGATCGCTGCACACGCGGCCGCCAGCATCGACTCGGGGCCGTCGGTGTCGGGGAAGCCCTGACCGAGGTTCACCGCGTCGTGGGTGAGTGCGAGCGCCGACATCTCGGCGAAGATCGTCTCGGTGAACGGGCGCAGTCGGGTCACGGTGGCCATGGATTCAGGCTGTCACATCCACCCACGAGTTGCCGCGGCCACGTGGTTCCACGTCGGTGCCACTCGGGCGCCGATTCCATGTCGACGCCAAGGTGGCCACAAGCGCGCGGCGCGAACCTTCTCGGGCAGACCCCACCCCGATGAGAGGACCCGCGATGTTCACCACCGAAACCGAAGACGGCCCCGCGCCTCGGCCCCTTGCCGACCCGGTCGTCGCGCCACTGTCGCGACCCGGCCGCCGGCTGGCCTGGCGCCTCGGCGTCATCGCCGGCGCGCTGGGCGTCGCACTGCTGGCCGCCTGCGACGTCAGCGTCGGCTCGGATGCCATCGATGCGCCCGATGACGCGGCCGTCGGCGAATGCCTGGCCCTCGGGCCCGACGAGGAATCCGGCAAGGTGCGGGCGTCGACGGCCTCGTGCGAGGGTGCCGACGGGCTCACCTTCTACGTGGCACGTCAGATCGCCGCCGGAGCCGAGTGCGAGGCGGCCAACACCTCGACGCTCACCTTCGGGGCCGGACGCGAGAAGCTGTGTCTGACCCCCAATTTCGCGTCCGGCAAGTGCTATCAGATCCCGGTCGGCGGCGAGCTCGCCGACTATCGCGAGGTGGGTTGCGGGGATCCGGCACAGTCGCAGACCCTGGTCGCCGAGACCGTCGGTCGTGGCGACGAGGCAATCAATTGTGGTGCGGACGAGACGATGTGGTCGTTCACCGCGCCACGTTCGCTCGGATACTGCCTGCGGCCGGTGTGAGACGCAGGTAATGTGACCAGGGCCTGACCGCCCCCGCGGGCCGTGTGGCGAGTACGCGTGTCCGCTGCCGAGGAGGGCCGAGTGGTCTACCAACCAGGTGACTCGTTCGCCGGCTACACCATCGTGCGCCTGATCGGCCGCGGCGGGATGGGCGAGGTCTATCTGGCCCGGCACCCGAGCCTGCCGCGCAACGAGGCGGTCAAGATCCTGCCCGCCGACCTCAGTCGGGACCCGATGTTCCGGCAGCGGTTCGCGCGGGAGGCCGAACTCGCGTCGAGCATCGTGCACCCGTCGATCGTCACGATCTACAACTCCGGCGAGCACGACGGTCACCTGTGGCTGTCGATGGAGTACATCGACGGAGTCGACGGCGGGGAACTGTTGCGGCGCAGCCCGCGCGGCCTGAATCCGGTCCTCGTGTCGGCGATCGCGACGGCGGTGGCCGCCGCGCTCGACGCGGCACATGCGCGGGGACTGCTGCACCGCGATGTCAAACCCGCCAATATACTGGTGGCCCAAGGTGATTCGGATGATCCGACGCACACCTCGGCCGGGCCGCCGGAGCGGGTACTGCTCGCCGATTTCGGCATCGCCAAGACGACCGACGACGTCAGCAACCTGACGTCGGCCAACATGTTCCTCGGCACCGTGGCGTACGTGGCGCCCGAACAGTTACTGGGGTCGGTGGCCGACGGCCGCGCCGACCAGTACAGTCTTGCCGCAACCCTGTTCCAATTCCTTTGCGGCCGACCGCCATTCGAGGGGACGAGCCAGGCGAACGTGATCGCGGCGCACCTCAGCGATACCCCACCGGCGATCTCGGCGCTGCGGCCGGCAACACCGCCGGCGCTCGACGACGTCATGAACCGCGCACTGTCCAAGTCGCCGGAGGATCGCTACTCCTCGTGCGGTGAGCTCGCCGATCAACTCACCGGCGCACTGCGGGCGCCGCCCACCCGGATCGCCACGCCGGTCCTCGGGCCGGCCGAGGTGATCGCGCAGCCGCAACCACCGGGCCCGACGCATCCACCGGCCCCGACGCATCCACCGGGCCCGACGTTGCCGCCGGCCCCGGTCTACTCACCGCTGCCTGCGCCCGTGCAGTACCCGGCGGGCCGGCAGTCGGCGCCCCAGTACCTCGCGCCGCCCCATACGGGTCCGTTTCAGTCGGGTCCGCTTCAGACCGGCGCGCTGCCCAGCCAGCCGCCGCGCCGCTCGCGCCCGACGGCGATGATCGTGCTGGCGTCGGTGGTTGCGCTGGTGCTCGTCGTCATCGCGGGCGTGGTGGTCGCCAACCTGATCTCCGGTTCGTCCGGACCGACCACGAGCACCACCGCCGGTGGTTCATCGTCGACGACGGGGCCGGCCCCCGGCGTGACGACGCCCTATGTCCGCCCGCCGGTGACCGAGGCGCCGACCGCGATCACCGGAGCCGACCAGATCACGGTGGGCGAGTGCGTGCAGTTCGGGCGCCAGCGGGACGCGCAGGGCAATGTGTCGACGTCCAAGGTCGACTGCGCCACCCCGGCGATGACGTTCTACGCGGCGGGGTTCATCGCCGGTACCGCAGACTGCCCCAACGAGCACAATGCCAGTCTGGGTTTTGGTGACTCGACGCAGAAGCTCTGTCTCACACCGAATTTCGCTCCCCAGGAGTGCTATCAGATCCCGCGGTCGGGTGGTTCGCTCGCCGACTACCACGAGGTGGCCTGCGGCAGTGCGGCCGCCGCGGGGACCGTGCTGTTCCGGGTCACCAACCGCTCGACGAGCGCGCTGGTCTGCGCAGGCGGCGAGCTGCGCTGGGTGTTCGAGCAGCCCGAGTCGCTGGGCTATTGCCTCGTCGAGGGTCCGTGAGTCCCTGGGTCTCAGCCCGCCGATTCCTCGCCGATCGTCGGCCCGAGAAGGTCGTCGGCGTCGGCGATCCGGTAGGCGTAGCCCTGCTCGGCGAGGAACCGCTGGCGGTGCGCCGCGTAGTCGGCGTCGAGGGTGTCGCGAGACACCACCGAATAGAAGTGTGCTTGTCCGCCATCGGCTTTCGGACGCAGCAGCCGGCCGAGTCGCTGGGCCTCTTCCTGGCGTGAGCCAAAGGTTCCCGACACCTGGACCGCCACCGACGCCTCGGGCAGGTCGATGGAGAAGTTGGCGACCTTGGAGACCACGAGCGTCTGCAGTTCACCGGAACGGAAGCGGTCGAACAGGGCCTCGCGTTCCTTGTTCTTCGTCGAGCCCTGGATCACCGGGGCGTCGAGTTCGCGCCCGAGGTCCTCGAGCTGATCGATATAGGCCCCGATGACCAGCGTCTGCGAATCGGCGTGCCGCGCCAGGATCGACTTGACGACGTTGACCTTGGTGTGGGCGGTGGAGCACAGCTTGTACTTCGCGTCGTTCTCGGCGACCGCATACTGCAGGCGCTCCTCGTCGGTCAGCGTCACGCGCACCTCGATGCACTCGGCCGGTGCGATCCAGCCTTGGGCCTCGATGTCCTTCCACGGCGCGTCATAACGCTTGGGACCGATGAGGGAGAAGACATCACCCTCGCGGCCGTCTTCGCGGACCAGGGTCGCGGTCAGCCCGAGCCGGCGCCGCGACTGCAGGTCGGCGGTCATCCGGAACACCGGTGCGGGGAGGAGATGCACCTCGTCGTAGATGATCAGACCCCAGTCCCGGGAATCGAACAGATCGAGATTCTTGTACTCGCCCTTCGACTTCCGGGTCATCACCTGATAGGTGGCGATGGTCACCGGGCGTACCTCTTTACGCTCGCCCGAGTATTCGCCGATCTCGTCTTCGGTGAGGGTGGTGCGGGCGATGAGTTCACGCTTCCACTGCCGTCCCGCGACGGTGTTGGTGACGAGGATCAGGGTGGTGGCACCGGCTTTGGCCATCGCTGCGGCGCCGACCATCGTCTTGCCCGCGCCACAGGGCAGGACCACCACGCCCGAGCCGCCCGCCCAGAAGGAATCGGCGGCCATCTCCTGGTAGTCGCGGAGGTGCCAGTTGTCCTGGTCGAGCGCGATCGGATGCGCCTCCCCGTCGACATAGCCGGCGAGGTCCTCGGCCGGCCATCCCACCTTGAGCAGGATCTGCTTGAGCCGGCCCCGCTCGGAGGGATGTACGACGACGGTGTCGTCGTCGATGCGCGCACCGAGCATCGGCGCGACCTTCTTGTTGCGCAGGATCTCCTCGAGGACGGCGCGATCGAGACTCACCAGCGACAGACCGTGGACGGGGCTCTTGACCAGTTGCAGCCGGCCGAACCGCCCCATGGTGTCGACGATGTCCATCAGCAGGGGCTGGGGCACCGCGTACCGCGAATAGCGCACCAGCGCGTCGACCACCTGCTCGGCGTCGTGGCCGGCCGCGCGTGCGTTCCAGAGGGCCAGCGGGGTCACCCGGTAGGTGTGTACATGCTCGGGTGCGCGTTCGAGCTCGGCGAACGGTGCGATCGCCGCTCGGGCCGCCGCCGCATCAGGGTGGTCGACCTCGAGCAGCAGCGTCTTGTCGGATTGCACGATCAGGGGTCCATCAGTCACCGGATCCAGTGTAATGACGTGGCAAGCCGGTGCGTCCGGCTCGCAGCCCTGGCCAGGGAGGCGGCACCCGACGGACCCGGGCCGACGTTCGCTCGCGTCTGCCCACTATGCCCGGTATGTCCGATAGTGGGCGGCCGAAAGCCGCAGCGAGAAGGCACATTCCGCGACCCGACGGCGCGGTAGGCTGGTCGGCGTGCAGCCTTTCAGGTGACATTTCCCGGTGGTCCACGTGGCTTGCACCGCGCGTCGGCAGACCTGGCGCCCCCACCTCACCTCGACTTGAAGCGGGTCCCGAATGTCCACCTCCGACTTTTCGCAGCAGGCGCAACCCGATCCACGACGCTGGAAGGCGCTGGTCTTCATCTGTCTGGCGCAGCTGATGGTGGTGCTCGACGGCACCGTGGTCAACATCGCGCTGCCCGACGCCAAGATCGATCTCGGTATCAGTACCTCGAATCAGCAGTGGGTGATCACGGCTTATGCGCTGGCCTTCGGTGGCCTGCTGCTGTTCGGCGGCCGCATCGCCGACCTGTGGGGACGCCGACGGGCGATGATGATCGGTCTCGTCGGTTTCGCGTTCGCCTCGGCGCTGGGTGGCGCTGCGGTCAATCAGGCAATGCTTTTCGGCGCGCGGGCACTGCAGGGCGTCTTCGGCGCGCTGCTGGCTCCGGCGGCGCTGTCGTTGTTGACAGTGATGTTCACCGCGCCCAAGGAACGCGCCCGGGCCTTCGGCATCTTCGGTGCGATCGCCGGCGGCGGCGCCGCGGTCGGGCTGTTGCTCGGTGGTCTGCTCACTCAGACCCTGGACTGGCGCTGGACCATGTACATCAACGTGGTGTTCGCCGCCGTTGCGCTGGCCGGCGCGATCTTCGAGATCAAGGAGCCGCCCCGCGCCCACGACCACACCACCCACCTCGACATCCCCGGGGTCATCCTCGGCGGTGCAGGACTCGCGCTTGTCGTCTACGGGTTCAGTCGCGCGGCGGAGAAGGGGTGGAGTGATACCGGCACCATCACCTGCCTGATCGCCGCCGTGGTCTTGCTGGTGGTGTTCGTCGGCTGGCAGGCGCGCGCCCGGTACCCGTTGCTGCCGTTGCGGGTCGTCGCCGACCGCGCGCGAGGCGGTGCCTACCTCAGCGTCGCGCTCGCCGTGATCGCGATGTTCGGATCGTTCCTGTTCCTGACGCTCTATATGCAGGACGTCCACCATTATTCGCCGCTGTCGGCCGGCGTCGCCTTCCTGCCGATGGTCGGCGGCATGCTGGTGGGCTCCACCCAGATCGCGGCGCGGCTGATCACGCGGGTCCCGCCGCGCTACCTTCTCGTGCCCGGCGCACTGCTCGGTGCGTGCGGGATGCTGCTGCTGAGCCAGATCTCGGCGGATTCGACCCGCTATTGGAGCGTGGTGTTTCCCGCACTGCTGCTGCTCGGCGCCGGTATGGGCACGGTGTTCATGACGTCGATCAACCTCGCCACCTATGGGGTGGAGCCCCGAGATGCCGGCGTCGCGTCGGCGATGGTGAACACTTCGCAGCAGGTCGGCGGCGCGGTCGGCACGGCGTTGCTCAACACCATCGCCGCCAATGCGGCCGCCGCCTACGTCACCGATCACATGTCATCGGTCCACGGACCCGCCGATGCGGCGGCGCTGCAGGCGTCGGCGCTGGTGCACGGGCAGAGCATCGGCTTCTATGTCGCCGCGGCGATTCTGGCGTTCGTGGCACTCGAGGCGGGCCTCCTGATCAATGTGCGCCGGCCGATCGGGGCCGCGCACGAGGACGAGCCGGTCGCCGCACCGGCTGCCTAGCCGGGGCCCTCTATGAAGTTCTCAAACAACAGTTGCGGTCCCGGCGGGCCGGGTGCACGGGTCGGAAGTTGTTGCGGGTGAGCCTGTTTCAGGCTGCGGTGTCCAATCGGAGAGTGCGCTGCATCGCCGCGTGTGCTTGCGGCCCGCTCATGTCGGGGTTGGTGCGGAGTTCGGTGAGCTGGTCGACAATGCCGGCCAGAATTGCTGCGGTATCGGTGCTTTCGATGGTGTCGTCGGCGATCATGGTGCCCCCCTGGGCGATCGATGCGATGTCTCCATCTTACCCGCATGCGCCGACAACGGCACCCAGATCTGCGGCATCTGTGTATCGAATACTGCTTGTGGACAACAGGTTTCGCGCCGAAGGTGAATACGCGATTCTGTCGGACGGATGTGGTATCGGGCAGGTGTGGCGCGGCATCGGTTGCAGTGGTGGAACTTTCGTGCCCCGCGCGGTCCCGTCGGTCAGCTGTCGAGGAGTTCGACGCTGGTGATGCGGTGCAGCGAGAACCGTTGTTCGTCGTCGGTGCCGTCCTCGACACCGACGAGCTGCCCGGCGCCGAGGGTCCGCGGGGAGACGACATGCCGCGACGCGCTGCCATGTGCGTCGACGTAGCCGACCCGCAGTTTCCGGTTGGCACGCAACGCCAATCGGATGAGGGCAGTGGTCGGTTCACCGCCGCCGGAAGCGCGTACCGATCCCGTGGCCGGTCCGGTGGCCGGGGTGGCGACCGCGGCCCGATCGCCCGATCGCATCCGGCCGACGATGGCCGCGATCTGGTCGGGGCCGAGCGCGCCGCGGCGTGGTGCGGGACTCGGGTGGCGCCGGGCGCGGTTGGTGGCGACCCGGCTGCCACGGTCGGCCATGTCGACCACCTCGCCTGCCGAGTCCTCGCCGGCCGGCGCGAACCCGGCGGCGCGCAGCGCGTCGAGCACATCACGAATTCCGCTGGGCGACACCGCAACCGTCGGTGCCAACGCGCGGAGCGCGAGGTGTTGCGCGGCGTCGCTGCGCAGGACGGCCGCGAGAGTGGCAGCGTCTTCGCAGCGAATGAACGACGAGGCGATCCCCACTCGTAGCTGTCCGTGGCGCCGGGCGACGTCCTCGATGAGGTACGTCAGTGACTGGGGCACCGGGGTGCGCGAGTGGGTGGTGAACATGGTGAGCAGTTCGCTGCTCGACCGGCCGGCGTCGAGGGCTCGCCGGACACTGTTCTCGCTGACCCGGTATACCGATGCGGCGCCACCGGATTCGAGGTCGGCGACCATTTCCACCCGCTCGGCGAGTTCGGCCGTCATCGGCCCGGGAACGGTGATCGTCAGGTCGGCCTGGGTGAGGAAGTGATCGACCGGGGCAGGCAGGGCCTTGCGCATTGCCGTCAGGATCGCGGAATCGTCGTCGGCATCCGCGTCGAGCACCGCCCGGCCGACCGAGGTCAGCGCATGGTGGCCGACCAGTCCTACGGCGCGGGCCTCGTCGAGGGTCGCCCCGACCACGCGGAGGGTGAGCCGCCGCAGCTGGTGCGGATGATCCCAGCCGAGGGTGGCCACCATCCCGGCGACCGACACCGGCGTCGCGGGAGCGGTTCGGGCCAGCGCGGTCAGAATCGTGCGCCGCTGCGCAGGGGCGTGCGAATCGTAGTTCTCGCCGGACAACGCGGGGATCGTGGTGCCGTCGCGGTCGGGTTCGCCGACCTGCCAGGCCTGTCGCGGCATCGTCAGCCATGCCTGCGCGAGGGTGAGCCACTGCCGTTCGCGCGGCTGATGCAACCAGGTGTCGGCGGTGGTGGTCGGGGCAAAGGCGTGTTCGCCGGTGTCGCCGGTGGGCGGCGGATCGGGGAATCCCACGTCGATCAGCCGCGCATGCGCGAGAAGTTCGGCCAGCAGCGCGAGCCGCGGTTGCTCGATGCCGGTGGCCTTGGTCAATCGACGCAACTCGCGGATGCCGAGGGCGCCCGAGCGCAGCACCGTGGCCGGGGTACGGCCCAGCGTGCGCAGCACCGCGGTGGCATGGCGGATCAGCTCGAGAGCCTCACCGCCGCCGGCGGCGTCGATGTCACGTGCGGAAAATCGGCGGGTCGCCGATTCGTCGTCGGGCTGCGGCCGTTGCAGCTCGTCGGTGCGCAACGCCGGTTCGCCGCGGAGCAACTGCCCCGATTGTGGTGGCAGCTCGACGGTCTGGTGGTCGATGCGTGCGAGCATGCCGTCGGCGATCAGACGGGCAACCGGTGCGCTGGGGTCGGCGTCGGGGGCGGCGTCGCGGCTGCGGCCGAGTGCCGGGCCGCGGGAGAGCGCACCGAGCAGCTCCCGTTGGCGTTCGTCGACGGCGTCGAGGCGCGCCCGGAGCTCTTCGGGGGCCCACCGGGCGATCGGGCCGGTCAGGTGCAGACCGCGCCACGGCAGCGCCGATGATGCATTCGCACCGATGTTCAGGGCGTCGTCGGGGCCCCAGAGGAGCGCGAGTCGCCGCAGATGCGCGATGCGTGCCGCGATGTCATCGGGATCGGCGCGGTCGCGTAGCGCCGCAACGATCGATGACGCGGACACCACCTCGGCGGCCGGCGGCCCGGCGGCGATGGCGTCCTCGAGGACGGCGAGATCGAGCAGATCGAGTTGATCGCCTGCGGCGGCGACCGAAGCCGCCGACAGTGCGCGTTGGGCGAGGACCTGGCTGCCCTGCGGAGGTGGTGAGGCGAGATCGGGCCGCAGCGTGAACAGGTCGGCCAACGCCTCGTCGGTGCGCGAGATCAGGTCCTGGGCGAGCCCCTCGGCCCGATCATCCTGACTCATTCGGCCGATTCTACCGAGCGCGGTGCGCCCGGCCGGTTCACGCGGGCAGGTTCAGCAGTGTCGGGCTCGATACCTTCTGATCCTCGCCGCTCGAGCCGTTGCCGACCTGGCCTGCG
This sequence comes from Gordonia sp. DT30, assembly GCF_049844915.1. NCBI lineage: Bacteria > Bacillati > Actinomycetota > Actinomycetes > Mycobacteriales > Gordoniaceae > Gordonia > Gordonia sp. DT30. The sequence goes on from NZ_JBNCLY010000027.1 coordinate 33,138, forward strand.
GCGTTACGGCCCCAGCAGTAGAGCGAGCTCTCGTCGACGAGCGAGCACGTGGTGCCCAGGCCGGTGTAGACGGCCTCGACCGATCCCGGCAACGCCGTCACCTGGGTCGGCTTGGTGGTGCCGTCGCCCGCGCCCGTGCCGAGTTGCTGGCCCTCGTTGTCGCCCCAGCAGAAGAGCTTGGAGTCCGACACCGCGCACGTCGAGCCCCAGCCGGTGTTGATCTGGCTGACGGTCCCCAGGCCGGTGACCGGTGTCGGCGTGTGGCGTGATTCCTTGGTGCCGTCGCCGACCTGGCCATAGCGGTTGTCGCCCCAGCAGTACCCCTTACCTGACGCCGACGCGCACACCGTCGTGTACTGATCGGGCTGGTCGGTGATGCTGTAGGAGCCGACCGAGATCGAATCCGCGCCGGTCAGCGCGACCTTCTGCGGCGTGTTCGCCCGGGTGGTGGCGCCGGTGCCGAGTTGGCCGCTGTCGTTGTTGCCCCAGCAGTACACAGTGTCGGCAACCGCGCACGTCGTGCCCTGCGCGGCGGCGACCGCGGTGACGTTGCCGGAGATCCCGGGTACCGCGGTCGGGGTGGCGGTCTGGTCGGTGATCGACTCGACGCCGACCTGGCCGTCGTCGTTGTCGCCCCAGCACGAGAGCTTGCCGTCGGCGATCGCGCAGGTGCTGCCGTATCCGGTGGCGATCGCGGTCACCCGGCCGGACAGTCCGGTCACCTTGACCGGCGACTGGGTGTCGGTGGTGGAGCCGTTGCCGATCTGGCCGAACTTGTTGGCGCCCCAGCAATACGCCGAACCGTCGGATACCGCGCATGCGGTGGTCACGAGCTTCTTGTCGGTGTTGGTGTAGCCACCGAGGCTCACGGCGGTCACGTTCGGGAGATCGACCTTCACCGGTGACGACGACGCGGTCTCGGTCCCGTTGCCGAGCTGCCCGTCGTAATTGCCTCCCCAGCAATACAATTGCGCGTTGGTGATTCCGCAGCTCGAGTTGCCAGAGACCGCCAGGATTCCGGGATGGGCCGTCGGCGCAGACGGTTCATCATTGCTGAATGCGCCGGTGGCAAAGGCGATTCCGACGCCCAGGACGACCACCACGACGACGACCGCCGCGATCACGCCGACGATCAGCCCGGTGTGCTTCTTCTTGGGTGCTCCGGCCGGGCCCGGTGGGGGATAGCCCCCGCCGAGAAGGTGATTCGGCTGCGATGGCGGGTACGCCGGTGGTTGCCCGGCCTGGTTGCCGGGGTAGGCGGCCCCGGGTGGCGACTGTGGATACGACGAATTGGCTTGGGGCGACGGGTTACTGGCGACCGTCGGGCCGGGGGGCGCGAATCCGCCGAAGGCCGGCGCCGGTGTCTGGGGTCCCGGAGTCTGGGGTCCCGGAGTCTGGGGACCCGGAGTGTGTGGTGCCGGGGTATGGGGTGCCGGGCCCGGATAGGCGGGTGCGGGAGTCGATTGCGGCGCGTAGGAGGGCGCGCCGGGACCATACGGCGGAGGCACGGTGGGCTGGGAGTACGGGCGGTTCGGTGCTCCCAGTGCCCCCGCTGCCCCGACCGCTCCCGGGCCCCCGGGGCGCGGCGCCGATGCGGCGCCGCCGTGGCTCTCGAGGGCCTGGCGCAACGCCGTCGCGAACGAGCGGCAGTCTGGGTACCGGTCGGTGGGATTCTTCGCCAACGCCTTCTGCAGTACCGGATCGAGGCGAGCGAGATCCGGCCGCAACGAACTGATCGGCGAGATCTGCTTGGTCAGATGTGCCATGACCAACGCCGACGGTGAGGTGGTGGTGAACGGGGCCTGGCCGGTGAGCAGTTGGAAGACGGTGCAGGCCAACGAGTATTGGTCGGAGGCGGCGCCGGCATCGTGACCCTCGATGACCTCGGGGGCGCAATAGGCCAGCGTGCCGATGAAGGCGCTGGTCGCGGTGAGTGACGTCGAGTTCACGAGTTTGGCGATGCCGAAATCCAACACGGTGACGCGGTCGATCTGGCCGCGCTCGTCACGGCTGACGAAGATGTTGGCGGGTTTGACATCGCGGTGAATGATGTTGCGGCGGTGCGCGTAATCGAGGGCGTCGGCAACGCGGGCGGTCAGCGCGGCGGTGTCGGCGGCCGAGACGGCGCCGTGGGTCAAATCGGCGCCCTCGAGGTGGTTCATGGTGAACCACGGGGTGCCGTCCTCGTTGATGCCGTACTGGTGGATCGAGATGATGCTCGGGTGATCCAGCGCAGCAGTGGTGCGTGCCTCGTTGGTGAAGCGCTTCTGGAAGTCGGGATCGTGCGCGCCGGCCAGTGAGATGACCTTGAGTGCCTCCCGACGCAGGAGGGTCGGGTTCTCGACGAGGTAGACCTCGCCCATGCCGCCGGATCCGAGCAGCGAGATCACCTTGTACCCGGCGACCTGTGAACCTGGACTCAGAGGCACGATTATTCCTTTGATCGGGGGCGGGCCGTTGGCGGTGACCTTACCCAACGGGCTCGCAGGTCGGCCTTTGTATCATTCGAACGAAGGGCCCGGCCCGCTCGGTATCGACATCACCGGGCCCCGGATGCGGGAGCACGCACGTGGCGGCAGGCGCGGCATGGCACAATATGCGCGTGGCTGAGAGCAATTCGAAGAAGCACTACGTGGACAACGGCTGGCCGAAGTCCTCCGGCGACGACGCCCCTGAGCACGCGGTCTCGGAGTTCGCGGCCGACCTGCCGGGCGCGCTGTCCCCGTTCGGGGATGTGGAGTTCCCGCTGCCGGCCGACGAGATCAACTACATCTCTCCCAAGACGGTCATCAACCGCTGACCGGACCGCCGTGAGCCCCGAGGTGAGACCGTGAACCAGGGTGAGACCGGGAACCAGGGTGAGACCGGGAACCAGGGTGAGACCGGGACCGCCTCGGCCGGCGGTGCCGGCCCCGCGGCACGCCTGTCGCACGTCGATGAGGCGGGTGCGGCCCGGATGGTCGATGTGGGCGACAAATCCGTGACCCGCCGGCGAGCGCGCGCCGGCGGTACCTTCCGCACCACCGCCACCGTCATCGACCTGCTCACCTCGGCATCGCTGCCCAAAGGTGATGTCCTCGCCACCGCCCGCATCGCCGGGATCATGGCGGCCAAACGGACCGATTCACTCATCCCGCTCTGTCATCAGCTGTCGCTGTCGTCGGTGGACGTCGAATTCGAGATCGGCGCCGACCACATCGACGTGGCCGCCACCGTGGCCACGGCCGGTCCGACCGGCGTCGAGATGGAGGCGCTGACCGCGGTCGCCGTCGCCGGACTGACCCTGCACGACATGGTCAAGGCCGTCGACCGGCACGCTCAGATGGATGGCATCCGCCTGCTCGAGAAGTCCGGTGGCCGCTCGGGCGACTGGCGCCGTGACGATGATGCGCCCGACGGCGCCGGAACACGCCGATGAGCGGCCGGCGCATCGCCCGGGTGATCGTCGCCTCGACCCGGGCGGCGCGCGGCGTCTACCCCGACCGCACGGGCCCGATCATCGCCGAGTGGCTGACCGCCCACGAATTCGCTGTCGACGAGGTCGATGTGGTCGGTGACGGCCGACCGGTGGGCGACGCGATCCGTACCGCGATCTACGCCGACGTCGACCTCGTCCTCACAACCGGTGGTACCGGTCTGGCACCGACCGACCGCACGCCCGAACAGACCCGCCCATTGCTCGACATCGAGATCCCGGGTCTCGCCACAGCCGTTCGCGAGGCCGGGCTGCCGCAGGTGCCGACGGCGGTCCTCTCGCGCGGCACGGCAGGGGTGGCCGCCACGACGTTGGTGATCAACCTGCCCGGCTCCGTCGGCGGGGTGCGCGACGGCCTGTCGGTTCTCGAGGACGTGCTCGATCACGCGCTCGACCAGATCCGCGGCGGCGACCACTGATGGGTATTCGCTGATGGCAGTGGTGATCCGGGCCGCGGTGAGCGCCGATCCGATCGGCCTGGCCGAGCATGAGGCGCTCGTCGTCGAGGCCGCAGGCGGACATGCGGGCGCGGTGGTCGGATTCGTCGGAGCCGTGCGTGATCACGACGGTGGGCGCGAGGTGACCCGGCTGTCCTACTCGGCACATCCGACCGCACCGCAGGTGTTGGCGGACGTGGTCGCCGAGATCGCCGCCGGTGCCGACGGTGTGCGCGCGGTCGCCGTCTCTCATCGGGTGGGCGATCTGGAGATCGGGGACGTGGCGTTCGTGGTCGCGGTCGCCGCCGATCACCGTAAGGAGGCGTTCACGCTGTGCGCGCGGCTCGTCGACGAGGTCAAGGCCCGGCTGCCGGTGTGGAAGCACCAGTACTTCGGGGACGGGCGCGACGAATGGGTCGGCTCCGCCTGAGGGACCTGAGTGGGTTGGAAGACCGGAGAATTGGAAAAAGGGCCCCGCACGGTCGGAACATCGTGCGGGGCCCTTTGTCTGGGGCCGAGTCAGCCGGCAGTGCCGGGTGGCTCAGGGGAGCGGGATCAGGCCCTTGTTGTCGTTGAACAGGCGCAGCTGATCCGGGGTGAGCTGGTAGCCGCTGTCCTTGGCGGCCTTCAGCAGGCTCTTGACCTCGGGGCTCACGCCGGCGTCGCCGACCTGTGCCAGAGCCTCATCGGTGTTCTGGGCGTTCGGCGTGTGTGCCAGGCCCGGGGTCGTCGAAGGCGCAGCGGGGGCGGCCGGGGGAGCCGGAGTCGCGGTGGGAGCCGTGCGCGGGGTCGCACCCGACAGGCCGGTGCCGCAGACGGGCCAGGCGCCCTTGCCCTGCGATGCCAGGACGCGTTCGGCGACGGTGATCTGCTGTTCCTTGGAAGCCTGGTCGGCGCTCGGCGCGTACTGGGTACCGCCGTTCGCGGCCCACGTGCTCGGGCTGAACTGCAGTCCGCCCTGGTAGCCGTTGCCGGTGTTGATGGCCCAGTTGCCACCGGATTCGCACTGGGCGACCTGATCCCATTCGGAATCGCTGGCGGCATGTGCCGAGCCGGTGCCCAGCAGTGCAGCGCCGCCACCGAGAACGGCTCCGGTCAGTGCGACCTTGGCGAAGGTCTTGGTTGCGGTGTTGGTCGTCGATTTGCGGTGACGTCCGGACATGTGTCGAATTACCTCTCTCCACGCGCCTGCGAAGTCAGCTGTCGGGTTCGAGCGAGAGGTGCTCGGTCCGGCCAGACCGGGTGGTCGCCGGACTTAACCCCAAGGACGTCGTGGACGTCCGTTCTTCCGTGCTGGAAGGGGTGGGTCCCCCGCCCTCGTTCCCATATGTGTGCTCGTCATTCCACCGGGGGAACGAGGCTCGGCGCGACCGGTGGAAATCATGGTGTCGTTTGCAGTGTTGTGACCTTCGGTGAAGGACGCTTCGTACAGTACGACGTCCGGGCCGGTGATTCATACCCTTCGGCGCAGCGGATTTCGGGGCTGCCAGTGGGTATTTCGGCCCCATTCGGGCGTCCATGCAGTTCACGGGCATGATGCCCCGTTCGTGTCCATCTCGTTATGGACTCGTTATGTGACAAAGGTCACAGACGATCCGGGCGGGTCAGCCACCCGCAAACGGGGGCAGGACGTCGATCGTGCGCGTCGGACCGAGCTGTCGGGTGCGGTCGGCCAACGCGATCTCGTCACGCAGATACGAGCAGCGCGGCAGCACGTGCGCCAAATCCGGATTGTCGGCTGCCAGAATGTGTTCGAGCTCACCGAGAGTGATGTCGTCGGCAACGTCGACCATCGTGGATTCGGACTTCGCGGCCGCGCATGCGGCGGCGAAGTAGCGGATCAACAATTGCACCCCGTCAGCCCCCGATCGCCGACATCGGGCGGTCCGGCTGACGGAAGCCTGCGGTGTTGACGGCGTGTCCGGCACGCTTGGCCCACATGTTCTCGCGCCACAGTCGGGCGAGGCGACTATCGATGTCGTCGCCGCCGCCGCGCAGCACCGGCATCAGCGACGTCTCGGACTGTGCGAACAGGCAATTGCGCAGCGCGCCGTCAGCGGTGAGGCGGGTGCGATCGCAGTCGCCGCAGAAGGGCCGCGTCACCGAGGCGATCACCCCGATCCGGGCGGGTGCGCCGCGGGCGTCGGTGTAGCCGTCGGCGAGCCACGTCTGGGCCGGGGCGGCGCCGCGAGGGACGGTGTCCGGGCGCAGCCGGAACCGGGTGGACAGCTCGGCGAGAATCTCGTCCGCGGTGACCATCTGGCCGCGATCCCAGCGATGCCCGGCATCGAGCGGCATCTGTTCGATGACCCGCAACTGATATCCGGCGTCGAGGCAGAACTGTGCGAGATCGGGCAACCGCGCGAGGTCCCCGCGATCCGGGACCACCGCGTTGACCTTGACCGGGTACAGGCCGCTGCGCCCGGCCGCGGTGAGGCCGGCCAGCACATCGGGCAGCCGGTCGCGCCGCGTGACCTCGGCGAAGCGTGCGGCGTCGACGGTGTCGAGGGAGACGTTGACGCGGTCCAGGCCGGCCTCGACGAGCCCGTCCACCCGCCGCGCCAGGCCCAGACCGTTGGTGGTCAACGCGATCTTGGGGCGCTCGGGGAGCGAAGCAACCGCCCCGATGAGTTCCTCGAGATCGCGGCGCAGCAGCGGTTCACCGCCGGTGAACCGGATGGTGCGGATGCCCAGCTCGGTGACCGCGACCGTCAGGACCCGGATGAACTCGGCGGTGCTCAGCACCGCCTCGGTGGGCAGCCAGTCCAGCCCTTCGGCGGGCATGCAGTAGTCGCAGCGCAGATTGCAGCGATCGGTCACCGACACCCGCAGGTCGGTGGCGACGCGGCCGAAGGTGTCCCGCAGTGGACCGGACGTCGGTGCGGGCGCGGCCGGCTCGTCGGCGGTATGTGCCGACGGCAGTGGGAGTCCGAGGTCGACGGCGGTCATCGCCCGCCGCCTCCGTCGTCGGACGTGCGCGCCTGTAATGCCCGGAAAGTGCTGGCGTGGAAGACAAGTGGCTCCACATCCGGATGGGCATCGAGACGCCGGATACGCAGCAGCACCAGAATGTGGTCACCTGCGGTGATCTCGGTGTCGATGGTGCACGACAGGTGTGCGGCCGCGCCCGGGATGAACAGCGCGCCATCGTCGGAACCGAGCAGCTCGATGCCGTCGAACCGGTGCGGTGCCGGCCCGGCGAGCTGCCGGCACAACTGCGCCTGATCGTGCGCGAACACGCTGACTCCGACGGTGCCCGCATCGCGCAGACGTGGCCAGGTCGTCGATGTGTCCTGCACGCAGACGCTCACCAACGGCGGATCCAGCGACACGGAGGTGAATGCGCTCGCGGCCATGCCGATCAGCTCGGTTCCGGCCGCACCGGCGCGGTGACAGCACACGGCGACCACCCCCGACGGGAAGCAGCCGTATGCCCGCCGCAGGGCATCCTCGTCGGACGCCGGCGCCAGGTCGGTGTCTGCCGCGATCACCGCGGAATCCGGATCGACGGAGGCCGACACTCGCCTCACCCGGCTCTCCGCGCCGACCGCAGCGCATAGATCACGCCCAGCAGCAACCCCAGCGGCGCGCACATCGTGAGCAGATAGACCGCGGTGGGTGCCGTCGCGCCGCCGGCCACCAACGGCGTGACAAAGAGCGCGATGATCGCGACGACCCCGATTGCGAATGCCACGCCCGCCACCTGCAGCAACCGCGAACCCGGTTTGCGCTCGGCGCTCCCGGTCGGTGCCATTCGCCCCGCTCGCTGCGCGCTTCGGGTAGGTGAATTCCGTGCCATACATTCCACGGTAGAGCACCTGCGCCCGTCGCGACCGCGTCGTGCCCGGTCAGCAGTGGTGACGTGCACCCGCGGAAACCGTTTTGTCCGTTGGCTAGACTGTCGGTACCAGGCGCCTTGCTCATTGTCGTGGGTCAAGGCGCCCTTTCATGTGGTGGATCGGCCACATGTGACGAATCGACGTTCAGATGAGGGTGAGCACAGTGCCGAGCGGCAAGGTGAAGTGGTACGACGCCGAAAAGGGCTTCGGGTTTCTCTCGCAGGAGAGCGGTGAGGACGTGTACGTGCGTTCGTCGGCGTTGCCCGAGGGCGTCGAGGCGCTCAAGCCCGGTCAGCGGGTCGAGTTCGGCATGGCCGCCGGCCGTCGTGGTCCGCAGGCGCTCAGTGTCACCGTGCTCGAACCGGCGCCGAGCGTCGCCAAGAACACCCGGGAAGCCGCCCGTAAAGAGGTCAAGCGTCACAGCCCCGACGAACTGCACGGCATGGTCGCCGATCTGATCACCCTGCTCGAGGGCAAGGTGCAGCCCGACCTGCGCAAGGGCCGTTACCCGGATCGCAAGACGGCACAGCGCATTTCCGAGGTGGTCCGCGCCGTCGCCCGCGAACTCGACGCGTAGGTCGCGGCGTGCGCTCGCCGCACCGGACCCAACCGCACTGGGCTCAACAGCACTGGGCTCAACCGCACTGGGCTCACTTGGGCGGGGCGGTGTCGGCGGTCACGAGTCCGCGCGCGATGTTGCCCGAGCCGTCCTGATCGATGCTCAGCGCAGAGGCGGCGGTGACCGTCACACCGAGCAACACCCGGCCGGGACGCGATCGCAAGGCCACCGTGTACGTCGAGTCGGAGGCCTTCGGCGACTCCTCCTCGACGATGCCCTGCGGCGTCCAGTACAGCGTCGTCAGATTCCACGGTGACTCGGCGATCGACTGCGAAACCGACAGCAGCACCGTCGAGTTCACCGGCACCGGCACCCGCGGGGTCGCCCGCTGCGGTTGATCGTGCGGGGGCGTGCAGTCCCGCACGAACACGTCGCACCAACGCGCCGGCTCGACCTGGTGGAGCTCGTCGCCGACGGCGATCTGGATGTACGCGTCGTCCTTGTGGGACTTGCCCTGGACCACGACACCGACGGTCACGCCGACGACGGCCACGAATACGACGGCCACGATGGCGATGATCGCGATCGCCTTCTTCTCACCCGGGTTGAGCACGTCTCTAGTGATATCCCATCCGCTTCGTCGGCTGCCCACCCGGTCCGCTCGCGTCGGGGTCGGGCAGGGGTGCATCCGGGCCGGGGCTCGCCGCCCGATGCGGTCGCGTGGGTGCCGACGCCGGGTCTCCGGGCCGGTCCGGGCCCGGACGTGGCGCCGGCCCGGGCTGGGTGCGCGGCGTCGAATGACGCTGCGTCGGATGGCTGTAGGCGGGTCGCCCCAGATCGGGGAAGGACATCGTCGGTTCGGCATGCACGGGACGTTCACCACCGAGGCCCGGTACGAGAGTGCGCCCGCGCAGTGTCGTCGCGGTCTGTGCCAGCCCGAGTCCCAGCAGCACGGCCACCACGGTGAAGCCGATCCACAGTGTCGTCGGCAGCAGCACACCCAATGCCGCGCCGAGTACCCAGCACAGCTGCAACACGGTCTCCGACCGGCCGAACGCCGACGCCCGCGACTGCTCGGGCAGGTCGTCCTGGATCGACGAGTCCAGGCAGACCTTGCCGATGGCGCTGGTTCCCGACGCCACCAGCGCGGTCAGGGTGGCCAGCACGATGTTGCCGAACACCGCTGCGAGCGCGGCCATCACGAAGCACGCGGCCGTGGAGTACAGGACGATCTTCGACGGATTGCGCAACGTGAGCCGGGTGCCGACGCCGTTGCCGATCATGTTGCCGACGGCCGCGGCGGCGCCGACCGCGCCGAGCAGGCCGAGTTGCTTCCAGTCCGAGTGCACGCCCTGCTGGGACTTGGCGTAAAACGCGATGTAGAGCGTCAGGAATCCGGTCAGGATGCGGATGGTGCCGTTGCCCCACAACGCGGCAACGACCTTGCGGCCCAACGGCTGGCGCATCTTGGCGGCCAGCGCCTTGGCGCCGCCGCGCACGCCGGCCCGCCCGCGTGAGGTCGGCGGCTCGCCGTGCGGGGCGTGATAGGTCAGCGTCGCGGGGATCTCGCCCTCGGTGACCTCCACCCACGCCGGGATGCGCATACACAGGTAGGCGCCGTATGCGGCGATGATCGCCAGCCACAGCATCGCGCCCGGCAGATGCCACGGCAATGCCTTGGCCAACAGTATTTCGAAGAGCCCGGCGACCGCGCCGCCGATCATCGTGCCGCCGATCAGGCCGAAGGTGGTCAGGCGGGAGTTCACGCGCGGCAGATCGATCGTCGGGGGCACCACGCGCGGGGTGACCGCCGACTTGAGGACGCCGAACGACTTGGACAACACGAGCAGCCCGAGCGCACACGGGTAGAGCACCCACGGGTCGTAGTTGAGCTGATCGGCGATCGGATCCCAGCTGACGTTGGCCATGATCAGCAACGCCAGCACCACGCGCGCGGCGAAGGTGGCCGCCATCGCGATCCGGCGTCCCTGCTGCAGGCGGTCGAGCAGCGGTCCGATGAGCGGGGCGATCAATGCGAACGGGGCGATCGTCAACGCCAGATACATCGCCACCGACACCTTGGACTGGCCGGTGGCCGCCGAGAAGAACAGGGTGTTGGCCAGCGCCACCGCCATCGCCGCGTCGACCGCGAAGTTGACGATCACCGGCAGCGTCAGCGCCGTCAGCCCGGACTGGTCGGCGCCGTCGGCGGTCGCGGCCTGGTGGATCTTGCCGAGGCCCTTGACGGTGAGCTGGCGGCTGCGCATCGCGGCGACGCGGGCGACGGTGATCTTCTTCGGCACGTCATGCTGCTCGGGATCGGTGGGCAGCGCCTGCGTACGCGACCGTTGGGCACCGCCGGCATCGTGCGGATCGGTGGGGGCGTCGTCGAGCGGCGGCAGGTGCGGATTGTGCGTTCGCGGAGGCAGATAGGCCTCGCCCCGGTTGCCGCCCGGCGGATTGCCGTGGGTACCGACGCGCGTGGGCGTGGCCCGACGACGCGGCCCGTCGGCGGGATAGTTGGCGGCGCCGGGGTGGTCGACGGGGTCGCGGTGGGTACGCGCGGCACTCTGCGGCTGCGATGCCCCCGCGTGCCCTGCGGCGTTGTCCTTCGGCTTCCGTCCGATCACATACCAATTGTTCCTCATCGCGGTCCCGGAGGCCCGGACGGTGTCGTTCGGAAGTGTCGCCGGGCGATGTGTCACGGATCCGGCCGGTGAGGCACACTGGAGGGCGTGACTGGAGTAATGGACGGTACGCGGTTGCTCGATGCCGTCGAGGTCGCCCGAGGCGCGCTCGTCGAGGACGGGCACGAGCCGGGGGCTCATCGTCAGGCGGTCGCCGAAGGCGAGTGGGCGGCGGCGCACTACTTCGATTCGGACCTGCCCGGCTACCGCGGATGGCAGTGGTGCGTGGTGGTCGCCGGTGCGCCCGGCACGGATGTGGTGACCGTCAGCGAGGTCGTCCTGCTGCCCGGTGAAGGGGCTTTGCTCGCGCCGGAGTGGCTGCCGTGGAGCGATCGCGTCGCCCCCGGTGATCTTTCCGTCGGTGACATGCTCGCCGCCGGGCCCGATGATCCGCGGCTGGTGCCCAATCACATCGACACCTCGACTGCTGTTGTTCCCGGGGTCGCCGACGAGTACCCGGCCGACGGTGTCGAGGCGTCGGCCCCGGACCCGGAGGATCTGGCCGAGGTGGCCGGCGCGCTCGGCCTCGGCCGCAAACGCCTGTTGAGTCGCGAGGGGCGCGATGCCGCCGCGCAGCGCTGGTACGACGGCGAGCACGGTCCCGGCGCGGAGATGGCGGTGGCCGCTCCGTTCCCGTGCTGCACCTGCGGCTTCTACATCCCGCTGTCGGGTGCGCTGCGGGTCGCTTTCGGGGCATGTGCCAACGAGTACTCCGCCGACGCCCAGGTGGTCTCCGCCGAATACGGGTGCGGTGCCCACTCCGACATCGTGGCCCCGAGTGGTGAGGGTTCGCCTGCCTACGATGCCTTCGACGACGGAGTCCTCGAGATCGTCGCGGTCGGTGCGGGCTCCGGCGGCGAGTCGGACGCGCAGTCCTGACCCCAGATCTGTCCGGCCCAGATATGTCCGGTCCAGATCCGATCGGCCCGGACCCGTTCGGTACCGCGGCTGCGCGTGCGGCGACGTTGTCGGCGTGGCGGGAGTCGCCGACCCGGCTGGCCGAAGATGTTGCCGCCGAGGATGATCTGGCGAGTGTCGGCTACCGCGATCGGCTGTTCGTCGAGCTCGTCACCAATGCCGCCGATGCGGCGCGGCTGGGCGGGATCGTCGGGGAGGTCGCGATCTGGGCCGACGGCGACGGCGTGCACATCGCCAACACCGGGGCGCCCCTGACCGATTCCGGTGTCCGGTCGCTGCTCGCATTGCGGGTGTCGGCCAAGGTGCCCGACGATACGGGCGCGGTGATCGGCCGCTTCGGGGTCGGATTCACCGCCACCGCCGCGGTCGCGGCGACCGTGGAGATCCGCTCGGTCACCGGCGCCATCCGATTCGACCGCGCGCTCACCGCCGATGCGGTCGCCGACGCGGGAATCATTGGGGGCCCGCGGGTTCCGCTGTTGCGCCTGGCCTGGTCGAGTGCCGGCGCGCCGCGCGCGGGCTTCGCCACCGAGATCGTCCTCGGTCTCGCCGAGGGCGTCGTGCCGGCCGACCTACTCGCCGCCGCCACGGCACAGGCGGCCGACCTGCTCCTCGCACTGCCCGGGCTGCACCGGATCACCGTTGCCGACACCGTCTTCGAGATCGATCGCACCGATCGCCCAGATCGCCCGGCTGACGGATTGGCGCCGGGGGTACGGGCGTACCGGCTCGTCGTCACCGTGGCGACCGGCGGGGGACCGGCCGAGCAACGGTCGTTCACCGAGGTCGAGCACGGGCCGTCGCGGTGGCTCGTCGCCGATGACGGGCAGCCCGTGGGCACCGGCCGGGACGTGTTGTGGGCGCCCACCCCTACCGACATCGAACTGTCGCTACCCTGCCGGCTGATCGCCCGGCTCGCGCTCACCCACGACCGTCGGCATATTCACCCCGACGCCGACATCGCCAGTGCCGCAGCAGGTTACGTCGACCTGATTCGCCTGGCCGAACCCGCCGACAGCCTGGCGCTCATCCCGCGGCCACACCGCGCACGAGGTGGTGACGACGCCCGGCTGATCGACGCCGTCCTCGACGAACTGCGGGCCGCGGCCTGGCTTCCCGGCACCGACGCGACGACGCTGGTGCCGTCACGTGCGGCGGTGCTGGTCGGCCTGAGTGCGGAGCTGGCCGACGTCCTCGACGACGTGTTCGCCGACCTCGTCCACCCCGACCTCGCACTTGCTCAACATGTTCCGCTCCTCGAGTCGCTGGGCGTCACCCAGATCGGGCTCGCCGAGGTGGCGCAGCGACTCACCGGCGTCGAACGCGACGCCGGGTGGTGGGGCCGGCTCTACGCCGTGCTGGCACCGCTGGTCGCGACCGCGGTCGACGTCGAAGAGCTTGCCGCGCTGCCGATCCCACGCACCGACGGCCGGATGAACATCGGTGCCCGCGGACTGTTCACGACGCATGCCGTGCAGACGCCGTTGCGCTGGATTCGCACCGTCGACCCGGTGGCCGACCATCCGATCCTGGAACGACTGGGTGTGCAACGACTTTCGGTTGCCGACGCGCTCGCCGACCCGGTGCTGCAGACCCTCGTCGAGGAGGCGGCCGAGTCCGTCGAGGACGGCGACGGGGCTGATTCCGGCGCCGCAGGGCTGGCCGACGAGGTCCTCGCATTGATCGTGGCCGACGCCGCGGCACCGGTTCCGGAGTGGCTGTCGCGACTGCCATTGCCGACCGGCGATGGCGAGTGGCGCAGCGCCGATGAACTGCTTCTCGCCGACTCCCCGTTGGCCACGGTACTCGTCGACGACCATCCGTTCGGTCTGCTCGACGACGGCTTCGCCGAGCGGTTCGGTGCCGATGCGGTGCGCCGCCTCGGTGTCGGATGGGGCTTCTCGGTGGTGCGCGACGAGTTGCCCACCGGGCCCGATCACGAACTGCCCGATGAGGAGCAGTGGTGGGATGCGTCCTCTGATGGCCCGGAGGCTCCCGAAAGATTCAGCGCCGTCCGCGATCTCGACCTGGTCGACCCGGATCGGTGGCCGACGGCGTTGTCGCTGATCGTCGGTGACGAGTCCTCGGCGCAGGCCCTGGGAGACCGTGGTGGTTACACCGCATGGTGGCTGCGTCATTTCGCCGAGGTCGACGGGCTGTTGCTGGGGGAGTATCGGGCGCCGTCGGATATGTCGCTGGCCGGCGTCCTCGATCCGCTCGACCATCCGCTGGCCGACACGCTCGCACCGGCCCTCGCGGCGCTGCCGCCCGAATCGGCCGACGAGGCATCGCTGTTCCTTGCGCGCGTCGGTGACGAGGAGTGCGCGGTCGCGCCCGGCGTCGCCCGGGGCATCTATGCCGCAGTGGTGGCGTCGTGCCGGTCGGGTGCCATCGGCTGGGCCGACATCGACGATCCCGGCGGTGTGCGTGTGGTGTCCGGGGGTGTTGCGGGGACTCAGGGCGTCACGGTGCCGGTGATACTCGACGAACCGTGGTGGGCGCAGGCCGTCGACCCCGACCTGCTCGTCGTCGGACCATCCGATGCCGAGGCCGCCGGCACGCTCGCCGACATCCTCGATCTCCCGCCGGCGTCGGAGGAATTCACCGCCGACCCGATCGATGCCGGGACGTATACGACGGCGGCCTCGACCGAGGTGGTGCTGTTCTCCGCGGAGACCGGGCGGTCACCGGCGGGCGAGGTTCGTATTCACGATGACCTTCGAATCCTGCTGTCGCGGAACGGTTCGTCGGGTGCGCGCGAGGTCCGGGTGCGCTGGTGGGTTGATCGGCACGGTGTCACGCATTTGTCCCGGCGTCGCGACTGACCTGCGCGGACGGCGCGTCGATACCGGTGGTCAGCAGTGCCGCGAGCTGCCGGTAGGCAGCTGCGTCGCCGAGTCCCGTGGTCGCGGTGACCTCGCGACGCTGAATCCGGCTCATCATGGTCGCGGCCATGTCGGCGGCGAAGGCGGCGTTGACGTCGCGGAATTCGCCGGCGCGCACGCCCGCGTCGATCAGCTCCCGCACTCGGCGCGCGGCGGTCGCGGTGTTGCGCTCGTACAAGTCACGGGTCGGACCGAACGCATGTAGGTCGCTCATGAACTCCTCCGACGCCGGCGACAGCTCCTCGCCGACCGCGATCAGGTAGTCCACGACGGCCACGCGCGGAGACCCGGCGGCGGCGACGTGCGCCTCGACGCGCTCGGTGGCGGTGCGGAAGAAGTGCGTGACGGTCTTGGTGACCAGCTGTTCCTTGCTGTCGGCGAGGGTGTAGATCGTCGACTTGGAGCAGCGCAGCCGGGTCGCGAGATCGGCGACCGACAGATGCGCGAAGCCTTCCGCCAGCAACAATGCGAGAAGGTCGTCGAACAATGCGGCGCGTCTGCGCGTACCGAAGTCGGGGTGCTGTGGGCCGGCCACGGACTCTCCTCTCGTTCAGCGGGCCGCGATGTCGGCAAGTTGGGGTGCCGATGGTGTTCCCGCTCTCCGAATAGTACCGTAGACCGTACTTGGGTACTGATTTGAGAATGTTGTGAACGAGAGGTTCCGGATAATGGCTGTTGACCGTCTGCTCCCCGACGACGAGGCGCGTGACCTCATCGCGTTGACCCGCGACATCGCCGACAAGCGGCTCGCCCCGATCGTCGACGAGCACGAGAAGGCCGAGACGTATCCCATGGGCCTGTTCGCCGAATTGGGTGCGGCGGGTCTGCTCGGATTGCCGTACCCGGTCGAGTGGGACGGCGGCGGCCAGCCGTATGAGGTGTACCTGCAGGTGCTAGAGGAACTTGCGGCGCGGTGGGCTGCGGTGGCCGTCGCGACCAGTGTGCACGGTCTGGCGTGCCACCCGCTGTTCCACTTCGGTACCGACGAGCAGAAGCAGCGCTGGCTGCCGGACCTGTTGAACGGCAAACTCATCGGCGCGTACAGTCTGTCCGAGCCGCAGGCCGGATCGGATGCGGCTGCGCTGAACTGCCGTGCCGTCCCTGCCGATGGCGGTTACCACGTCACCGGTACCAAAGCGTGGATCACGCACGGCGGTATCGCCGACCTCTACAACCTGTTCGCGCGGACCGGCGAAGGGTCCAAGGGGATTTCGTGCTTCCTGGTCGCCCGCGACACCGACGGACTCACGTTCGGCAGGCCCGAGGAGAAGATGGGCCTGCATGCGGTCCCGACGACCTCGGCCACCTATGACGACGCCGTCGTCGATGCCGACCGGCTGATCGGTGTCGAGGGGCAGGGCCTGCCGATCGCTTTCTCCGCCTTGGACTCCGGACGTCTGGGTATCGCCGCGTGTGCCACCGGACTGGCCCAGTCCGCGTTGGACGCCGCGATCGAGTATGCCCAGGAGCGGACAACGTTCGGCCGCAAGATCATCGACCACCAAGGTCTGGGTTTCCTGCTCGCCGATATGGCTGCGGCCGTCGACTCCGCACGCGCCACCTATCTCGATGCCGCCCGGCGCCGTGATGCGGGGCAACCGTATTCGCGCGCCGCCGCCACCGCGAAACTCGTTGCGACCGATGCCGCGATGAAGGTCACCACGGATGCGGTGCAGGTGCTCGGCGGAAATGGCTACACCCGCGACTTCCGGGTCGAGCGACTGATGCGTGAAGCCAAGATCACCCAGATCTTCGAGGGCACCAACCAGATCCAGCGTCTGGTGATCAGTAGGGCGCTGGCACACGGCTGAGCGCCCATTCACTATGGAGTTGTCAAGGTACACAGTGGCTTCCGCAGAAGCACGGTCCGGGCGGCCACAGTCAGGTGAAGACAGTCAGGTGACCACAGTCAGGTGGCTGATGTCACGCAGCTGATTTCAGGCAATCGGTTTCAGGCAGCGTCGTCGAGGCGTAGTGAGCGTCGGTTGTAGGCCGGTAACGGTCGTCGTCGGGGATCGACCGTGGCGGGCGGGATGAGCCATGGGTGCCGGTCGAAGCCCATCACGACATCCCACCCACTATCGTGGACGTCGTGGTGGCAGCTGGTGCACAGCAAGCAGCCGTTGTCGAGGTCGGTGGCCCCACCGTCAATCCAGTGCTCGAGGTGGTGCGCTTGGGTGCGTGACGCGGGCGCGCCGCATTTGACGCAGCATTTGTCGCGCAGCAGCAACGCTTTTCGTTGCGTCGGGGTGAACAACCGCTTCTCGCGACCCACATTCAGCGGCACTTCGTCGCCGTCGACGATGACCACGGTGATCCCTGCGTCACAGCCGAGAGTTTTCGCGGTGGCGGGCGTGACCGAGCCCATGAACTCGAGTGCGGAAAGCTTCGGGGTGTCGGCCGGGATGGTCAACAGCACTCCACCAGTGGGTTTGCACGACACGGTCTCATCGGCGAGGCCCTTTTGGGCGAGTTCGAGGATGGTTTCGAGAGCGTCGGCGCGTTTGCGTTCGGCCGGCCGTGGATCGTGCGAGCCGTTGGGTTGAGGCTTTGGCGCGGACAGTGTTTCGACGAGGCTGTGCAGTTTCTCCCCGGCGACCGCATCGAGGTTGGCGCGCACGTCGAGGCGTCCGTCGCTGGTCTTGTGGTAGCCGAGTTCGTTGACGGTCTTGTCTTCGGCGGCAGGTATGCCACCGGTGTCGTCGGCGAGAGTGTTGCCGAGTTGGTGTGCGTGCTTGCCGATTTCGGCGGGACTCATCCCGGACAGTGCTTGGGAGACGAGTGCTCGGGTGTGGTCGCGGCGTTGCTCGGGGGTGACGGGTTCGCCGGCGCGGGATTCGATGTGGGTGAGTCCGCGGACGACGGCGTCGGCGTGGTCGAGGGACACCGACCCGTAGGCGCTGTGCTTATGCAGTCCGTCGATGTTGTCGGCGGTGCCGACGTGGACGAGTCGGCCCGCGACGGCCGGGGCGAATCCCATGGTGATCAACAGTTCTCGCACCGATCGGCCTTGGGGTGCGGTCATCTTGAGGCGGTCGAACTCGCCGGTCAGGGTCGCCGCGTAGTGATCGAGCATGTTGCGCAACGTGTTCAGTTGCTGCATCGCGGCGAAGGCTTCTCGTGAGGTGAGGTCTGGACTGTAAGTACGGTCATCGAGAAGTCCGATAAGGTGCCCGTACAGTTCGGCGGAAAGAGTGGTGGTGTCGTCGATCATGGATTCCCCCCTGGATGATCTTGC
>NZ_JBNCLY010000028.1:0-50683 GCF_049844915.1 Gordonia sp. DT30
ATCTGGCGGCCCACGTTGAACATCGACCGCACCGTCACCTGGCGTCACCGCGACACCGGACAGACCATCGTCACCCACCCCCGGTAGCAGTCGAGATCTCACGTGTCGAGCGGCGATACCGAGATGGTCTGCCACATCGAATGGGTGGTGCCCGCGGCGACGTGGACCGCATCGTCCCCGACGTTGGCCGTTTCCACGCAGGCGAATTCACGCCAATGTGGCCCGATATCGGCCATGCCGTTCGCGACGTCTA
Organism: Gordonia sp. DT30; assembly: GCF_049844915.1. Taxonomy (NCBI): domain Bacteria; kingdom Bacillati; phylum Actinomycetota; class Actinomycetes; order Mycobacteriales; family Gordoniaceae; genus Gordonia; species Gordonia sp. DT30. The sequence goes on from NZ_JBNCLY010000028.1 coordinate 254, forward strand.
CACCGGGATTCCACACCACTGCGGTACGGGCGGCGTGTCCGCGAATCTCGATGGCCCGTCCAAATCCTGGATCGACCAGACGGTACGTGCCGCCGGCGTCCGGGTAGACCCGGTCGCTTCGGGGCCGGTCGGCAGGAAGTGTCCAATCACCGTGTTGGGTAAAGGTTCTCAGTTGGTCGAATTTGTCCACGTAGGTCAGGCCGGCCAGCCCCTCGACGCGCACCACGGTGGCATCGGACACGCGAAAGTAGTTGTGCAGCGCCTCCGTCAGCCGAACCGGCGCCACACCAGGATTATGCGTGTGCAGACCTTGTTCGAGGTGCGTCCCGACTCGAACGGTCATCTGGAGCCGGACGTCGAGATGGTCGAGGCCTTCGGGTTCGAGTTCCAACTCCACCGCACCCGAGGATGCCGTGCGGGTAGTGGTCAGCGCCCACCGAGCAGTGCGAGCGTACCCGTGGGACGGCGCATCCTCGGGTTGACCTTCGCGAGCGAAATACGGCCAGCAGACCGGAATTCCACCACGGATCGGTGTCGGTGGCGCAGCGAGGAGCGGTGATACCCACAGCATGTCGTGCACCGAGCCCGTCGGTACAAAAGAAAACAACTGGCCACCGAAGGCGGAGATCGCCGCCTTCGAGTGCGGCGTCTCGATGAGGTAGGCGTCGAGTCCGTGAGAAGTGCCTTTCCGTACGCCTTGGAACCGAGCCGACGCGGCATGGTGGGATCGGTTCTCCTCTGGTGGGGTCACCCCTCAAGCCTGGCACAGTGCGCATCGCGGCGCCGACCGATTCTCGTCGCCGAGTTCAGGATCGGTCGTCGGCCAACCGCGCGGCCTGCGCATCCTTGGCGACAGCGCGTCCCAGTTGTTGCGCTCCGCTGGTGAGAAGTGCTCGGCGCCAAGGCAATACGCCTTCGATCTCGATCTGTATGGACATCGACAGAACGGTCCGGATCAGCACGACGATCCCCAGGATGACGGCGTCGGTGATCGACGGTTTGGAGGTGATCGTTCGGATGAGGTCCGCGGCAACGAGGACCTCGAGGCCGAGCAGGATCGCCGAGCCGAGAGTGTTGCGCAGGATCGTGAACGCCTCGGCGCCCCCGTCCTTGCGTGCGAGCGCGCGCACACTGAGTATCACCGCCACGGTGAATCCGGCGATCATCGCGACCGCGCCGATGACCTCCAACACCACGGCGACCGTGGAGAACAAGTCCTCGATGTCCATTTCTGGAGATTAGTGCGGAGTGTCGGTGTTGACCAGACCCCTCTGCTCGACCTCGCACGGGGCGTACCGTCGGCGAACATGACCCGCGCTGATGTCGATGCCCCCGTCGTCTCGATCTCCGATGGCCAGATCTCAGGCCGTATGACCGACGGCATCGCCGCCTTTCTCGGAATCCCTTATGCCGCACCTCCGGTCGGGCCCGCCGCGTTCGCGGCCCCGGCGCCCCCGGGATCGTGGGATGGTGTCCGGCAGGCCATCGAGTACGGGCCCACGGCCCCACAGGTGCCCTATCCCGGGCCGATCGGGGAACTGCTCGACAACGTCATCGTCGCCGGTGCGGACTATCTGAACCTCAACGTCTGGACTCCGGATCCGGGTGCCGGTGGGCTACCGGTGATGGTGTGGATTCATGGGGGTGCCTTCACCCGCGGGTCCAACCGGCTCGCCATGTACGCCGGTGACACCTTTGCGCGTGACGGCGTGGTCTGCGTCGGTGTCAACTATCGGCTCGGCACTGCGGGGTTCGCGTCGGTCCGCGGTGCTCCGGAGAATCGCGGTCTGCTCGACCAGCTCGCTGCACTGGAGTGGGTACGCGATAACGTCGCGGCTTTTGGCGGCGACCCCGACAACATCACAATCTTCGGTGAGTCGGCCGGCGCGATGAGTGTTGCGTCGTTGCTGTCCTCGCCGCGTGCTACCGGCCTCTTCCGACGCGCGATCATGCAGAGCGGTAACGGTTCTGCAGCAGCCGACCCAGCCGATGCGCGCAGGGTCACCGACCGGCTGGCGCAGCTCCTCGGGGTGGATGCCACGGCCGCGGCGTTGGGTGAGGTGACCGGAGAAGCGTTGCTGGCGGCTCAGTCACAGGTGGCGTTGGAGATCATGCTGGCCCCCGACCCACAGGTGTGGGGGGAGTCGGTGGTCGAGGTGGGTCTGGGCATCATGTCGCAATTCCCGGTGATCGATGGCGAAGTGCTGACCGCTCGGCCGGTCGACGCGATCGCCGCCGGGAACGGATCGTCGGTCCCGTTGCTGGCGGGCTGGAACGCCGACGAGTTCCGCCTCTTCCTGACGGCCACGGGCGGGGCGGCGGCGGTGACCGAGCAGACGGCGACGGCGATGCTCGCCGCCACCGCCGGCGGAATCGACTCCCTCCGCAGTCGGCTCGATGCCGGGATGACGCCAGGAGACGCGCTGTGCGCGGTACTGACCGGCGCCGGTTTTTCCGGGCCGACGACCACTCTGGCGCAGGTCCGTCCCACGTCGCCGACATATCTCTATGAATTCGGCTACGAGAGCCCGCGCGCGGATATCCGGGCCGGCCACGCCGTCGAGATCCCGTTCGTCTTCGACCACCTCGACGGCGCGCACCCGCTGACCGGCCCGGAACCCGATCAGCGCATCGCCGACGCCATGCACGGCGCGTGGGTCCGATTCGCGACCACCGGGGAACCCGGTTGGGCGGATCATGTAACCGCCGGAGGGTTGCGGCGCTTCGACTGACCTCGACTGATCGGGCAGCGGTTCGGCGTGTCCGTACACAGGTCCTCGACCTACGGCCGCATCGTCGTACCGTGTATCCATGCTGCGCAGCGCGACCGCCGAGCGGGAACCACGCTCTGCCGGCTGGGGGCTGATCGGAATTGTCGCAATTGCGGCGATCGCGGTATTCGTGTGGCAGCTGACCGTCATCCCGGCAGGCAACCCCTTCTACGGGCTGTTCCACAACACGGTTGATCTGCGCGTCTATCTGGCCGGTGGCCGAACGGTCCTCAGGGGTGATCCGCTCTACAACCACGCGATGCTCGCCGACCTCGACTTCACCTATCCGCCGTTCGCCGCGGTGATCTTCGCCCCACTGGCCCTTGCGAGTCTCGCCACCGCGAAAGTCCTGTGGTGGGGGGCGATCGGCCTGGCCTTGGTGGCCACCGTGCTCCTGGGATTCCGCAGCCTCGGATACCGGGTGGATGCCCGGTTGTGGACGCTGTCGGTATTGGTTGCGGTCGCATCCACCGCGCTCGAACCGGTCCGGACCACGATCTGGCTCGGTCAGATCAACATCTTCCTCATGTTGCTGATCCTGGCCGACCTGGTATTTCTCGATCTGCGACGGCCTCGTTCACGACTGCGCGGCCTCTGGGTGGGCGTGGCGGCGGGTATCAAACTCACCCCCGGATTCTTCGTCGTCTACCTGCTGGTGATCCGCCGGTGGCGGGCCGCGGTACTCGCGGTGGTGGGGTTCGCGGTCACCGTCGCCATCGGTTTCCTCGTGATCCCCGGTGACTCCCGTGACTACTGGACCACCTACCTCGGTTCCGCCGATCGTGTCGGACGGGTCGACTCACCGGCCAACCAATCGGTCAACGGCCTCATCTCCCAGCTCCTGGCCTATTTCGGGGCGACGAGATATCGCCACCCGTATCCCGACGGCGGCACCGTCTTCCAGGCGCCGGGTTGGATGTGGGTTCCGGTGGCGGTGGTCGTCGTGGTGCTCGGATTGTGGGCGGCGGTCGTCGCCTACCGCCGCGGATGGCGCCTGCTGTCGGTCACCATCACCGGGATGACGGGCGCCGCGGCATCGCCGTTCTCATGGGGCCACCATTGGGTGTGGTTCGTCCCGCTGCTGGTCGTGGCTATCGACGTCGCCTATCGGGGTGCGCTCACCGATAGGCGTCGCGTGTGGTGGTGGCTCGTTCCGGCGGCGCTGGTGGTCGCGACTTTCAGTTGGAGCTACAACTGGTGGACCAGCGGTCGGTATCAGACCTCGGATCATGCGATCGCGATCGGCGTGTTCATGATGCCGCGCTGGGCCGACACCCATTGGTATGACGCCGCCGCGGTCGTCTTCTATTCGTGCGCGTATCTCGCGGTGCTGCTGGTGACGATCATCATCACGCTCGTCGCCGGCCGCCCAAGGCGATCGGTCGCCGACGTCACCGACGGGCAATCTGACGCCGCCGGAGATCCCGAGGTCACGTCGGCATCGCGCGGGCCAGGAGAGACCACACCCGTCGGCGCGCAGCTGCCGGGGCAGTCGACGGCGGGGAACGCGGGCGACAGTCCCAGCCTGTGACACCGCCGCGTACCCGGCGCGGATACGATCGACGACGAAATCGAAAACCGGAAATCGAAATCCCGGCGGCACCGGCCATGGTGCCGCCATGCGTGTGAGGAGCATCCGCCGTGCCCGACGATCTCAAGGTGAGCCATCCAGCCACGATCCGTGTGCCTGCTGGGACCACCGCGGGCACCGCATTGCGTGAGCACGACCTACCCAACAAGGGACCACAAGCCGTCGTCGTCGTCCGTGACGCCGCCGGCGAGCTGCGTGATCTGTCCTGGACGCCCGAGCTCGACACCGAGGTGGAACCTGTCGCCGCCGACACCGAGGCCGGCCGTGGTGTGATCCGGCACTCGACCGCACACGTCCTCGCGCAGGCCGTGCAGGAGCTGTTCCCCGACACCAAACTCGGGATCGGTCCGCCCATCAAGGACGGCTTCTACTACGACTTCGACGTCGCCGAACCGTTCACTCCCGAGGATCTCGCCGCCCTCGAGAAGAAGATGAAGCAGATCATCAAGTCGGGGCAAAAATTCTCGCGGCGGGTATACGCCTCCAAGGACGAGGCCCGGGTGGAGCTGGCCTCCGAGCCGTACAAACTCGAACTCATCGATGACAAGGGTGCTGCCGCCGACAGTGAGGTGATGGAGGTCGGCGGCACCGAGCTCACCGCCTACGACAATCTCAATCCTCGTACGGGCGAACGTATTTGGTGTGACCTGTGCCGCGGCCCGCATGTGCCGACCACCAAGTACATCGCCGCATTCAAGCTGACCCGAAGCTCGGCGGCCTACTGGCGCGGCGATCAGGACAATGCCGACCTGCAGCGCGTCTATGGCACCGCCTGGGAGTCCACCGAGGCCCAGGACACGTACCTGGAGTTGCTCGCCGAGGCCGAGAAGCGCGATCACCGCAAGCTCGGTGCCGAACTCGACCTGTTCAGCTTCCCCGACGAACTCGGCTCCGGCCTGCCGGTGTTCCATCCCAAGGGCGGCATCATCCGCAAGGAACTCGAGGACTACTCCCGAAAGCGCCACACCGACGAGGGCTACGAGTTCGTCAACACCCCGCACATCACCAAGTCGCATCTGTACGAGGTGTCCGGCCACCTCGAGTGGTACGCCGATGGCATGTTCCCGCCGATGCAGCTCGACGCGGAGTTCAACGACGACGGCACTGTCCGCAAGCCGGCCCAGGACTACTACCTGAAGCCGATGAACTGCCCGATGCACAACCTGATCTTCCGGTCGCGGGGCCGTTCCTACCGCGAATTGCCGTTGCGGCTCTTCGAGTTCGGGTCGGTCTACCGCTACGAGAAGTCCGGCGTCGTGCACGGTCTGACCCGGGTCCGGGGGATGACGCAGGACGACGCGCACATCTACTGCACCCGCGAGCAGATGCGTGACGAACTGCGCTCGCTGCTGACCTTCGTGCTGGATCTGCTGGCCGACTACGGCCTGGACGACTACTACCTCGAACTGTCGACCAAAGACCCGAAGAAGTACGTCGGCGACGACGAGTCGTGGGAGATCGCGACGAACACGCTCGCCGAGGTGGCGCACGAATCGGGTCTGGATCTGGTGCCCGATCCCGGGGGTGCGGCCTTCTACGGCCCGAAGATCTCCGTGCAGGTCAAGGACGCGCTCGGGCGTAACTGGCAGATGTCGACGATCCAGCTCGACTTCAACCAGCCCGCGCGGTTCGACCTCGAGTACACCGGTGCCGACGGCGCCAAGCATCAGCCGGTGATGATCCACCGCGCCCTGTTCGGATCGATCGAGCGGTTCTTCGGCGTGCTCACCGAGCACTACGCCGGGGCCTTCCCGGCCTGGTTGTCGCCGGTGCAGGTGGTCGGCATCCCGGTCGCCGAGGCATTCGCCGACCATCTGCAGGGCGTCGTCGACGATCTCCGCAAGCGCGGCATCCGTGCCGAGGTCGACTACTCTGACGATCGCATGCAGAAGAAGATCCGCACCCACACCACCGGAAAGGTGCCGTTCATGCTGCTCGCGGGCGAGCGTGACGTGGCCGCCGGCGCGGTGAGTTTCCGCTTCCGGGACGGCACCCAGGTCAACGGTGTGCCGACGGCGCAGGCGGTCGAGACGATTGCGCAGTGGGTCGGCGCCCGCCGAAACGAATCACCGACCGGCGCACTCATCGGGACCGATGGGACGGGCGGGGGTAGCGATGGGTGACGAATACGCCGACCGGCGCCCCGACACCGAGATCTGCGACTGCGGCACCGGCGATCCGGACCGATTGCAGCGGCTGTGGAGCCCGCATCGGATGACCTACATCACCGCCGATCCGCCGTCGGCGAACTCGACCGGACATCCGTTTCTCGACATCCCGACGATGTCGGACGAGGACGGGCTGATCGTGGCGCGCGGCGAACATGTGTACGCGGTCCTGAACCTGTACCCGTACAACCCCGGACACACCATGATCGTGCCGTATCGGCAGGTCGCCGACCTCGAGGCGCTGACACCGGGCGAATCCGCGGAGCTGATGGCGTTCACCCAACGGATGATCAGCACGATCAAATCGGTGTCGAATCCCAACGCGTTCAACGTCGGGCTGAACCTCGGGTATGCCGCGGGTGGTTCGCTGGCCGAACACCTGCATCAGCACATCGTGCCGCGCTGGGTCGGTGACGCGAACTTCATCACGGTGATCGGCGGCACGAAGGTCATGCCGCAGCTGCTGCGGGACACCCGTGGGTTGCTCGCACAGGCCTGGCAGCGGTTCGAGCAGGTCGACGACGGTCGGGACACGCAGTGAATGGCGATGGGAGAGAAGGGACGCGCCGGTGCTGAGCATTTTGGGCCGTGCCTCGGTGTCGAAGGTGACCCTGCCGATCGGCCGGGGACTGCTGCGCACGGGCCTCACGCCCGACATCATGACGGTGATCGGCACGGTGGCGACGGTCGCCGCGGCCTTGACGCTGTTCCCGATGGGGCATCTGTTCTGGGGCGCGATGGCCATCTGGCTGTTCGTGATGTTCGACATGCTCGACGGCGCGATGGCCCGCGCCCGTGGCGGGGGAACCCGCTTCGGTTCGGTTCTCGACGCCACCTGTGACCGGATCGCCGATGGCGCCATCTTCGCCGGTCTGGCCTGGTGGTGCGCGTGGACCGAACCGCACCGACTGCTGTTCGTCGCCACGCTGATCTGCCTGGTGACCTCGCAGGTGATCTCGTATGCCAAAGCACGGGCCGAGGCGGCCGGACTGAACGGCGACGGTGGTCTCATCGAACGTCCCGATCGGCTGATCATCGTCTTGGTGGGTGCTGGATTGACCGGCCTGGGGCTGTGGTGGCTCATCCACGTGGCGATGTGGCTGCTCGCGGCCGGATCGGTCATCACGGTCGGCCAGCGCATGTGGTCGATTGCCGCGTCGCCCGGTGCACGTGAGCTGATCCCGGCGGCCGCAACTCCCACCGACAGCGCCCCCACCGCTCCCGATGAGTCCGGTCGCGATTCCGGCATGGACCAGCAGTGACCGGATCCACGGCGCTCGAGAGGTTCGCCGCGAGTGCCTCCGACCTCGGATACCGGGCCGGATGGGCGGGCGTGCGCTACGCGCCGGACCGACTCGCCCGGGCGTTGTTCGACCGGGCCGGAGCATTCGTGGGCCGACGCAACGGTGGCCCGGAACAGCTGCGGCGCAACCTCGCCCGCGTCGTCGGCACCTCACCAGAGGAGGTGCCCGACGAACTCGTCGAGGCGGCGGTGCGCTCCTATGCCCGCTACTGGTGCGAGGCGTTCCGTTTGCCCGCGCAGGATCTCGCGGCGACCGCGCAGACGGTGACGCTTCCTCCCGCCGACCGTGCCCTGCTCGACGCCGCCCTCGGCCGTGGTCGTGGTGTGGTCCTGGCCCTTCCGCATTCCGGCAATTGGGACATGGCAGGCGTCTGGCTTGTGCAGAACTACCATTCCTTCGCCACCGTTGCCGAGCGTCTGCAGCCGGAGTCGCTGTTCCGGCGTTTCGTCGACTATCGGGAGTCGTTGGGATTCGAGATCTTTCCGTTGTCCGGTGGTGAGCAGCCGCCGTTCGGTCGGCTCGCCGAACGATTGCGCGCCGGCGGGATCGTGTGCCTGCTCGGTGAACGCGACATCGCGCGCCACGGTGTACCGGTCACCTTCTTCGGCGAGCGCACCCGCATGCCCGCCGGCTCGGCCCGCCTGGCCATCGAAACCGGCGCGAGCCTGGTGCCGGTGCACCACTGGTTCACCGACGCCCCCAATTCGATGATCGGTTTGGCCCCCGACATCGACGTGTCCGGCGGGGTGCAGGCGGCCACCCAGGCGCTCGCCGACGTGTTCGCCGCCAACATCGCCGCACACCCCGCGGACTGGCACATGCTGCAGCCCTTGTGGGAGGCCGATTGGTCACAGCGGCAACGCGAACGGGTGCAGGGCTCGCGCGGGGACGAACACACGTGAGAATCGGGATGGTCTGCCCGTACTCGTTCTCGGTGCCCGGCGGTGTGCAGGCGCACGTCGTCGAACTGGCGCAGGTGTTCATCGAGCGCGGACATCATGTGAGCGTGATCGCCCCGTCTGACGGTGACACCGAGCTTCCCGACTACGTCGTGTCGGGCGGATCGGCGCTGGCGATCCCGTACAACGGGTCGGTGTCGCGAGTGAACTTCAGTCCCAACGGGTATCGACGGCTGCGCCGATGGATCGCCGACAACGACTTCGACGTGTTGCACGTCCACGAACCCAATTCACCGAGCTTGTCGATGATGGCGTTGATGGTGGCCTCGGGCCCGATCGTCACGACCTTCCACACGTCGACGTCGAAGTCGTTGTGGCTCAGTATATTTCAAGGAGCGCTGCGGCCGTATCACGAGCGTATCGCCGGCAAGATCGCGGTCAGCGAACTCGCCCGCCGCTGGCAGATGGAATCGCTCGGGTCGGATGCGGTGGAAATACCCAACGGCATCAACGTCGCCTCGTTCGCACAGGTCGCGCCGCTGGACGGATATCCCTGGCCAGGGCGGACGGTCCTGTTCCTGGGCCGCTTCGATGAGCCGCGCAAGGGTATCGACATCCTGATGCGCGCCTTGCCCGCGGTGGTCGAGGAGTTCGCCGATCTCCGGGTTCTGGTGGTCGGGGGCGGAAACCAGAAGGCATTGCGTCGGCGTGCCGGCGATCTGGCCGAGCACCTGGTGTTCCTCGGGCAGGTCGACGATGCAACCAAGGCGCGCGCGCTCGCGTCGGCGGATGTGTATTGCGCGCCCAATCTGGGCGGCGAGAGCTTCGGCATCGTGCTGGTGGAGGCGATGGCTGCGGGCGCGGCCGTCATCGCCAGCAAACTCGATGCGTTTCGCCGCGTCCTCGACGACGGCCGGGCCGGGCGGCTGTTCACGGTCGGCGCCGCCGACGAGTTGGCCGCGGGGCTGCGGGAACTCCTCGCCGCCGACGAGGCCCGTGCGGATCTGGTGCGGGCGGGCCGCGCCCGTGCCGCACGCTATGACTGGTCGCGCGTGGCCGACGAGATCATGCGGGTCTACGAGACGGTCACGGTTGGAGCCGGCCCCGTCGTGGTGTCGGACTGAGTGGTGTCGGACTGAGTGGTGTCGGACTGAGTGGTGCCGGACTGAGTGGGGTGGCGCGGGTCGGGTACACCGACCTGCCGGACAAGTGGAGGTGACACGCCGGTGGTGGTGACCGTGCTCGTGGTGATACTCGCGGTGATCCTGGTGATCGTTGCCGCCTGGGCCTACAGTCGGGCCAATCGTCTCGATCGGCTCAACGTGCGCGTCGATCTGGCCTGGCAGGCGCTCGCGGCGGCGCTGGAGCGCCGGACGGTCGTGGTGCGGGTGATCACCTCGTGGATGGACAATTCCGGCGATCCGGCGGTCCGGGCGGCGGCGCGGGACCTCGCCGCGTGCGCCGATGCCGCCGATCGTGCCCCGCGCAGCGCGCGCGAAGACGCCGAGAATGCACTGTCGAGGGCGCTGAGTCGAATCGACCCGATCGGCCGCCCGGTGGGCCTTGTCGCCGAACTCGCCGACGCCGAGACCCGCGTGATGATGGCGCGTCGCTTTTACAACGACGCCGTGCGTGACACCCGCAGCCTTGCCGACCGCTTCCTCGTACGGCTACTGCACCTCGGGGGCACCGCAGCGCGGCCCGAGTACTTCGAGATCGTCGAGCGGATCACCCCCGGTACGGGTGGCTGACGGCCGGGCGACGGACCCGCTCACCACCTCGCCTATCCTGGTGGGGACACGCTGTGCGGCCGTTGAGCGGCGCAGCCGATGTGAATCCGCCAGTGCGAATCAGGAGATCTCCGTGACTCAACCCCAAGCAGGGACTCAACCCCAAGCAGGGACTCAACCCCAAGCAGGGACCCAACCCCAGGCAGGGAGTCAAGCCCAGGCAGGGAGCACCCCCTCGCCGGATGCGTCGTCCGCGATCAATGGGCACCACGTCACCGCCCGGTCCGGTCAGGGCACCGCGCGGGTGAAGCGGGGGATGGCCGAGATGCTCAAGGGTGGCGTGATCATGGATGTGGTCACCGCCGATCAGGCGAAGATTGCCGAGGATGCCGGCGCGGTCGCGGTGATGGCGCTCGAGCGGGTGCCCGCCGACATCCGCGCGCAGGGCGGGGTGTCGCGGATGAGCGACCCCGACATGATCGACGGCATCATCGCCGCGGTGTCCATCCCGGTGATGGCCAAGGCGCGCATCGGGCATTTCGTCGAGGCGCAGATCCTGCAGAGTCTCGGTGTCGACTACGTCGACGAGTCCGAGGTGCTGACTCCGGCCGATTACGCCAACCACATCGACAAGTGGGCCTTCACGGTGCCGTTCGTGTGCGGTGCCACCAACCTGGGCGAGGCGCTGCGGCGGATTACCGAGGGGGCGGCCATGATTCGCTCCAAGGGTGAGGCCGGCACCGGCGACGTCTCCAACGCGACGACGCACATGCGCAAGATCCGGGACGAGATCCGCCTGCTCACGTCGCTGCCGAAAGACGAACTCTACGTCGCCGCCAAGGAATTGCAGGCGCCGTACGACCTCGTGGCCGAGGTCGCCGAGGCCGGCAAGCTGCCGGTGACATTGTTCACCGCCGGCGGCATCGCGACCCCGGCCGATGCGGCGATGATGATGCAGCTCGGCGCGGAGGGCGTATTCGTCGGATCGGGCATCTTCAAATCGGGCAATCCGGCCCAGCGTGCCGCCGCGATCGTGCAGGCCACGACCTTCCATGACGATCCGGACGTGCTGGCCAAGGTTTCACGCGGCCTCGGTGAGGCAATGGTGGGTATCAACGTCGACGACATCCCGGCACCGCATCGGCTGGCCGAACGGGGCTGGTGACTCGTCGGGGGATACGTCTTCGGCGAAGGAGCACGTGAGATGAGCAACGACCGCGTCGTCGTCGTCACCGGGGCGGCACGCGGCATCGGGCGGGCGGCCGCGGTTGCGCTCGCGCGTGCCGGGTACCGGGTCGCCGGGGCGGATATCGCGGCGCTCGCCAGCGCGGCCATGGATTACGCCCCGGCCACGCCGGCAGACCTCGCCGAGACCGGACGACTCGTCGAGGCTGCCGGAGCGCAGTGGCTGCCCGTCGTCTTCGACCAACGTGACCGGGCAGCGGTCCGGGCGGGCTTCGCGCAGGTGGTCGAGCATTTCGGCGGCGTCGACGTCGTGTTCGCCAACGCCGGCGTGCAGGGCTTCGCCTCCGTGATGGACATGAGCGACAAGCTGTGGGACGACCAGATCGACATCAACCTCACCGGAACCGCCAACGTCGTTCGCGTCGCCGCTCCCTTGCTCGTCGAACGTGGGGGAGGCCGGATCATCATCACGTCGTCCACACAGGGCCAGCACGGCACCCTCGACGGTGCGGGTTACTCGGCGTCGAAGTGGGGTCTGCTCGGGCTGATGAAGTCGGCTGCCCTGGACTTGGGCAAGTACGGCATCACCGTCAACGCGATCGTTCCCGGACTCATCAACACCGCGCTCACCCGGCATCAGGACCGCTACGCGCAGATCATCCGCACGGGCGGGAACGAGCCCACCGGCGACGTCGAGAAGGACGAGCAGACCGCTGCGGCCGCCGAGCGCGCGAAGCTGCCGCTCGGTGTCCCGTGGGTCGAGCCGGAGGACGTCGCGCCGCTGGTCGTATTCCTCGCGTCCGAGGAGGCCAGGATGGTCAGCGGCACGAGCTTCGCCGCCACCGGCGGGGACAGCGCCAACATCACCTCCTGAGCCGGCTCGCGGCTCAAGAGGATCCTCACTGCTCGAGGGGCCTCCTGATGGGTCTGCGTGGCGGGGGAGTCCCAGCGCCGGCGGTTGCCGGACTACCCTTACCGGCATGAACGCGCATCCCGCCCGGTCGAGTCGACCGAACGATCGGTTCTCGGTGTGGTCCACCGCCGCACGGCGCGTTCTCGCCGGTAGTATCTGCTGACCATGGATTCGGTGAGTATCGTCCGCGACGAGGCGACCTCGGGCACCCACTTCGTAGCGGACCTGCGCCTGGAGTGGGCGGTGCGCTGCAATGTCGGGCGGGTACGGGAGAGCAATGAGGACGCCGCGCTGGCCATGCCGGGGACATACCTGCTCGCCGACGGTATGGGCGGGCACGAGAGTGGCGAACTCGCCAGCGAGGCGGCCCTGCTGACGCTGTCGGCGGCGCAGAGCGCCGGGGAGCTGATCGAGACGCAGAAGGCGTTGATCGATCTCCTCGATGAGGCACAGTCGCGGATCGCCGATATCGAGACGTCCTCGGAGCGGCGCGCCGGCACCACGACCACCGGCGCCGTACTGGTCACCGTGGACGGCGAACCGCACTGGCTGATCCTGAACATCGGCGATTCGCGCACTTACCGGTTCCAGCACGGCACTCTGCAACAGCTCACCCGGGACCATTCGCAGGTCCAGGACTTCATCGACGCCGGATTCCTCACCCCCGAGGACGCCCGCACCGATCCACGCCGCAATGTGATCACCCGGGCTCTCGGCGCGGGAATGGTCGAACCGGTCGCGGACTACTTCAGCACTGTTGCCCTACCCGGCGACGTCTTGCTGATGTGTTCGGACGGACTCACCGGCGAGCTGCCCGACGACGAGATCGCCCGCATCCTCGGCGACGCCGACACCGTGGTCGCGGCGGCCGATGACCTCGTCGATGCCTCGCTCGAGCTCGGCGCGCACGACAACGTGACGGTGATCATCGTGCAGGTTCACGAATCGGTGGCGACACTCCCGATGCCGGTGGTCGACGGTGAGTCGGCTGACGGTGACGGTGACGGTGACGCGGCCGTCGCCGAGGGTGACGGTGAACCGGTTGCCGCAGAAGTCGATGCCCCAGAAGCCGATTCTGCAAAAGCTGATGCCCCAGAGACTGACGCCCCAGAGGTCGATGCCCCAGAGGTTGACGCTCCAGAAGTCGATGACGCCGAGTCCCCGGAATCGGCAGCCGCCGAGGAGAAGTGACGGGGACGGTGCATGGTTCCTGAGTCCGAGTATTCCGGGGATGGCCCGCTGCCCCAGGGGATGACCTACGTCGAGTACTGCGGGGAGCGGTACCCGCTGATGGGCGATCGCCGTTTCACCATCGGTCGGGAGGCTGACCTCTCCGTCGACGACAACCCCTATCTGCATCGCCGATTCCTGGTGCTGCACAACGAGAATGGGCTGTGGTGGCTGAGTAACCTGGGAACCCACCTGTCGGCCAGCGTGTCGGCCGGCGACGTCGGATTCTCCGCCACCCTCGGACCGGGCGCCCGGATGCCGCTCGTGTTCGGCGAGACGACTGTCGTGTTCACCGCCGGTCCGACGACGTATGAGGTCAATGTGTATGCGACCGCTCCGCAGGTCCGTCCGGTGACCGAGCAGTCCCTTGCCGGTGGCCGGACCACGCAGGGTGTCCCGATGCTCACCGTGAGCCAGAAACTGTTGATCCTCGTCCTCGCCGAAGAGATCCTGCGGCGGGATGGGACGGGCGCGAGCGCGATCCCGTCGTCGGCGAAGGCTGCGGCTCGTCTGGGCTGGCCGTTGACCAAGTTCAACCGCAAGCTCGACAACGTCTGCGACAAACTCGATCAACTCGGGGTGAATGGGATGCGCGCCGGCGGCGGCAAGCTCGCGAGCAACCGACGGGCACGGCTCGTCGAATACGCCGTGGCCTCGCGCATCGTCACCCGCGCGGATCTGCCGTCGATCGACGAGGAAGCCGCGCGCAACGCTGCGAGCTGAGGGGCCTCTGACCAGCGGATATTCCATGGGTAGTTCTCCCCATGGGTAGGGGAGTTCTCCCCATCGACGCCGGTGCCGATCGCTCATAACGTCATGTGTGTCAGGGCGGCGCAGCCCCAACGCACGAAGCGAATCCCAGGAGGACACCATGACCGCAGTCGTTTCCCACATCCCCGGAAACCAGTTGGCCCAGGCCGCCCGTCGTCGTGCGGAGGCCGATCGGCGCCGTACCGAGGCGCTCATGCGGCTGGCCGCCCGGCGGATGCCGCTGCCCGGGCAGCAGCCGGTTCCGGCGAACCCGCACATGCGTCTGGTGCCCGAGGCGGCGGTCGAGGTCGCCGAGCCCGCGGCCCCGCAGCTGCCGCGGCCGGCCCTGACCAACCGCGAGGTCGAGGTCTTGCGGACCTGGTTGATGGTCGACTCGAAACCCGCTGTCGCGCAAGAGTTGTTCATCTCGCTGGGCACCGTCAACACCCACCTCACCCGGATTCGGGCGAAGTACGCCGAGATCGGGCGCACCGCACCGACCAAGGCGGCGCTGGTCGCACGCGCCGTGCAGGACGGACTGGTCCGGCTCGACGAGCTGTGACAGGGCCGGGATATCGGGTCGCCGCACTCGACCCCGTGGGCATCGGAGCCGCCGGTACGGGATACTGGTTCGGTGGCAGAGATCGAGGACATCCTCCGGGTTGAGCGCATCGAGACCGACATCTATCGCGGTGGCGCGTTCGCGAGCCATCTGCAGCGGACCTTCGGTGGACAGGTGGCCGGCCAGGCGCTGGTGTCGGCAACCCATACCGTCTCCGACGAATTCGCGGTCCATTCATTGCACGGTTACTTCCTGCGGCCGGGTAACCCCGACATCCCGGCGGTCTTCCTGATCGACCGCATCCGCGACGGCCGGTCGTTCGCGACCCGTCGGGTGACCGGAATCCAGAACGGCGAGGCCATCTTCACGATGTCGGCGTCGTTCCACGTGACCACCGACCACGGCATCGAACACCAGGACCCGATGCCCCCTGCCCCGGCGCCCGAGGAATTGCCTGACCGGCTCGCCGGGATCCACGAGGACGAGAAGGCGGTCTTCAAGGAATGGGACAACTTCGACATCCGGATCGTGCCGGCCGAGAAGCTCGTCACCTCACCGTTTTTCGTGGCGCAGCAGCGTGTGTGGTTCCGGTACCGCAAGCCGTTGCCCGACGACCAGACCATCCATGTGTGCACCCTCGCCTACATGAGTGACATGACTCTGCTCGGTTCGTCGAAGGTTCCGCACCCCGGCGTCGAGCCGCAGGCCGCATCGCTCGACCACGCCATGTGGTTCATGCGGTCCTTCCGCGCCGACGACTGGCTGCTCTACGACCAGACCTCGCCGTCGGCGGGCGGCGGTCGTGCATTGACCCAGGGCCGCATCTTCGACCGCGCCGGCCGGCTGGTCGCCGCGGTCACCCAGGAAGGGCTGAGCCGCACCGGCCGTCAGATGCCCGCCGACCAGCATGCACGGCAGCAGCGGTGAGCGTGGGGCCGAGTCGGCCGCGGATCGGGGTGCTCGCGCTTCAGGGAGACGTTCGTGAGCACCTCGCCGCGCTGACGAGTGCGGGCGCCGACGCTCTCGCGGTGCGTCGCCCCGACGAACTCGCCACGGTGGACGGGCTGGTGATTCCGGGTGGCGAATCGACGACCATGAGTCACCTGCTCGGCGTCTTCGACCTGCTCGATCCGCTGCGCGCGCGGCTCGCCGACGGTATGCCCGCCTACGGTTCGTGTGCCGGGATGATCATGCTCGCTTCCGACATCCTCGATACCCGGCCGGATGCGCGTCACCTCGATGTCCTCGATATCACGGTGCGTCGCAACGCCTTCGGTCGCCAGGTCGAGTCCTTCGAGACCGATCTCGAGGTCGCCCACATCACCGCGGGGGTGCCGATGCGTGCGGTGTTCATCCGGGCGCCGTGGGTGGAGAAGGTCGGGGCCGACGTCGAGGTGCTGGCCCGGGTGCCCGGCGGACCTGCCGCCGGCCGGATCGTCGCGGTGCGGCAAGGTGACGTATTGGCCACCTCATTTCACCCCGAGGTGACCGGGGATCGGCGGGTACATGCGTATTTCGTCGACATGGTGCGCCGATAGGCGGTGGGTGCGCCGGTAGAATCATTTTTCGACGTGTTCGAAGCAGGTTTGCCCGGGGCCGCCATCGGCGGCGGTTCCCGGTGCACGGGAAGGATCGGAATAGCGTATGAGCGGCCACTCCAAATGGGCGACAACCAAGCACAAGAAGGCCGTCGTCGATGCCAAGCGGGGCAAGATGTTCGCCAAGTTGGTCAAGAACATCGAGGTCGCCGCGCGCACCGGTGGCGGCGACCCGGCCGGCAATCCGACCCTCTACGACGCGATCCAGAAGGCCAAGAAGTCGTCGGTACCCAACGACAACATCGAACGCGCGCGCAAGCGCGGCGGCGGTGAGGAGGCCGGTGGCGCCGACTGGCAGACCATCACCTACGAGGGTTACGGACCCAACGGGGTGGCCATCCTCATCGAGTGCCTCACCGACAACCGCAACCGCGCGGCCGGTGAGGTGCGCACCGCGATGACCCGCAACGGCGGCAACATGGCCGATCCCGGCTCGGTGTCGTACCTGTTCACCCGTAAGGGCGTGGTGACCCTGGAGAAGAACGATCAGAGCGAGGACGACGTCCTCATCGCGGTCCTTGATGCAGGCGCCGAGGAGGTCAACGACCTCGGTGACACCTATGAGGTGGTCAGCGAACCCACCGACCTCGTCGCGGTGCGCACCGCCCTGCAGGAGGCGGGTATCGATTACGAGTCGGCCGAAGCCGACTTCCGTGCCTCGGTCGAGGTGCCGGTCGACGCCGACGGCGCTCGCAAGGTGTTCAAGTTGATCGACGCGCTCGAGGATTCCGACGACGTGCAGAACGTGTACAGCAATGTCGACATCAGTGACGAGGTTCTCGCCGATCTCGACAGCTGACGGCCGGGCGGTCCGGGTGGTCGTATCGCACCTCGATGTCGGGGAGCGGGGCGTCGCGTTCGTGATCCAGTAGCGGATCGATGGTCCACTGTTCGTCCGGTGGCGTGCGCCGCGCCAGCGCGGCGCGACTCATCCGCAATGCGATCCCCAGATCGAGGCGCAGGTCGGCGCGGAGCACCATCGGACCGGCGATCACGATCACCTGATCCCCGGCGGCGATCTGCCGCTCATCGCGAAAAGACCGGTCGGACAAGCCATCCCAGAGACGTGGGAGCCACGACCCGTCGGCGTGCAGGCTGTCGATCACCTCGCGGCGCAGTGCGGGAAAGTCGTACCAGGAAGTGGCGAAGGCCTCTGCGTCGTGCGCGCCCCACTCCAGGCGCAGCGACGCCGGCCGGATGTAGTCGACGACGCGCACGACCTCGGCCGCTCGCCCGCGCACCCGCAACGACCCGGCGATCCGGTCGGCCAGCGACTCCGGATCGGCCACCGGCGCGCCCACGACGCCGACGACCAGGCGGCCCGGCAGTGCTGCACACGCGTCGGCGCACAGCAGCACGAGCGCCTCGGGGGCGATCGGGATATAGCGGGGCATCGGCTCCATTGTGCCGCACGCGATATCCGCAACTCGCCGTGTTGGTCCCACGGTCTGTCGGGGCCCCTCGCTACAATCTCGAACGAATGTTCGCCGCAGTGGAGGAGGGTCGTGTGCGGGTGATGGGTGTCGACCCTGGGCTGACGCGGTGCGGGATCGCGCTGGTCGAGTCGGGTAGCGGCCGGACGGTGACCGCGCTCGACGTCGACGTCGTGCGTACGCCCAGTGATATGGAATTGGCGCACCGCCTGCTCGCCATCTACACCGCCGCCTGCCACTGGCTCGACGTCCATCGGCCCGATGTGGTCGCCATCGAACGCGTCTTCGCCCAGAACCAGGTGTCGACGGCCATGGGGACCGCACAGGCCGCCGGGGTCATCGCGCTGGCGGCCGGACAACGGGATGTGCCGGTGCGCTTCCACACGCCGTCGGAGGTGAAGGCCGCCGTGACCGGTAGCGGCCGCGCCGACAAGGCGCAGGTCACCGCGATGGTCACCCGTATCCTCGGGATGCAGACCAAACCGCGGCCCGCCGACGCGGCCGACGCCCTCGCCCTGGCCATCTGTCACTGCTGGCGTGGCCCGACGATCGATCGGATGGCACAGGCACAACAACGCGCCGAGGAGATGGCGCGCGTTCACCGTGCCCGTATCGCGGCGGCCCGCACCTCGACCGGCGCCGCCGGGACCGAACAGGCCTCCGGGCAGGTTGCCAAGCCGGCTGCCACACGGACAAAGGGAGCAAACGCATGATCGCCTCGGTACGCGGCCCGGTGCTCGAGGTGGCGCTCGACCACGTGGTACTCGACTGCGCGGGCGTCGGATATCGGGTGCTCGCCACCCCCGACACGTTGTCGCGGCTGCGGCGCGGTGAGGAGGCCACGCTGCTCACCTCGATGATCGTCCGCGAGGATTCGATGACCCTCTACGGGTTCACCGAACCCGACGCCCGGGCGCTGTTCGCGTTGCTGCAGACCGTCACCGGGGTGGGGCCGCGGCTGGCGATGGCCACGCTGGCCGTCCTCGAACCGGTCTCGTTGCGCCGCGCGCTCGCCGACTCCGATGTCAAGGCGCTGACGAGCGTCCCGGGCATCGGGAAGCGGGTCGCCGAACGGCTCGTCGTGGAACTGCGCGACAAGGTCGACCGCCCGGTCGCCGACTCCGGGGGGACAGGGCCGGGCACCGGCACCCCGGCCGGGGTGGCCGGGCAGGTCACCGAGGCGTTGGTCGGCCTCGGATTCACCGCGGCGCCTGCCGAGAAGGCGGTGGCCAAGGTCCTCGCCGAGACGCCCGGCGCGGACGCGTCGACCGCCCTGCGCCGGTCGCTGGTGCTGCTGGGGAAGTCGGCATGAGCGGCGACGAACACGCCACGGACGAAGCAGAGCGGGAGGTCAGCGCGGCGCCGGTACGCGCCGACGGCGACTTCGACGCCGGACTGCGTCCGCGTTCGCTGGGCGAGTTCATCGGACAGCCGCGCGTATGCGAGCAACTCGAGCTGGTGCTGCACGGTGCGAAGAAGCGCGGCAGCACCCCGGACCACATTCTGATGTCGGGGCCACCCGGCCTGGGCAAGACCTCGCTGGCCATGATCATCGCCGGCGAGATGGGGGCGGCGATCCGCGTCACCTCGGGTCCGGCGCTCGAACGCGCCGGGGATCTCGCGGCGATGCTGTCCAACCTGGTCGAGGGCGACGTCCTGTTCATCGACGAGATCCATCGCATCGCCCGGCCTGCCGAGGAGATGCTCTACCTGGCGATGGAGGATTTCCGCGTCGACGTGGTGGTCGGCAAAGGTCCCGGTGCGACCTCGATTCCGCTCGACGTCGCACCGTTCACCCTGGTCGGTGCCACCACGCGGTCCGGGTCGCTGACCGGCCCGCTGCGCGACCGGTTCGGCTTCACCGCCCACATGGAGTTCTACGAAACCGACGAACTCGTCCAGGTGCTGCGGCGGTCGGCGGGAATTCTGGGCATCGACCTGCAGGCCGACGCGGCATCGGAGATCGCGAGCCGTTCGCGCGGCACCCCCCGCATCGCGAACCGGTTGTTGCGCCGGGTACGTGACTACGCGGAGGTCCGGAGCGACGGCCGGATCACCGTCGACATCTCGCGGGCCGCACTGGCCGTCTATGACGTCGACGAACTCGGCTTCGACCGGCTGGACCGGGCCGTGCTCGATGCCCTCATCCGGGCGTTCGGCGGCGGGCCCGTCGGGGTGTCGACGCTGGCGGTGGCCGTCGGGGAGGAGCCGGCGACCGTCGAAGAGGTGTGTGAGCCGTTTCTGGTGCGTGCCGGAATG
Source organism: Gordonia sp. DT30 (assembly GCF_049844915.1). NCBI lineage: Bacteria > Bacillati > Actinomycetota > Actinomycetes > Mycobacteriales > Gordoniaceae > Gordonia > Gordonia sp. DT30. The sequence continues at coordinate 20,647 of NZ_JBNCLY010000028.1, forward strand.
GTCGCCCGCACCCCGCGTGGACGGGTCGCAACCGCGGCGGCCTGGCATCATCTCGGACTGACGCCCCCAGATGGTGCGCTCACCGCATCCTTCGGTGCGCGCCCCCGCGAGATGGGTGGACCGTCCCTGTTCGGTGACCTGTGAGGTCCCACCGGGGTCCGGCAGGCGGCGAATCCGGTGGTGCCCACCTGCGGTTGCCGCTCGGTTCGTGGCACACTGGAAAGAGTGCGTGCGTACGGCGTCGGCGCGACCGGCGTGATCACTCCCTGAAGTGGTCGCCTCCTGGAGTGAACATCCGAGGCGCCCGAACGTCCGCCGTGTGAACCATCGCCGTGAATCCTTCACCGGCGACTCCGCCGAGCGTGGCGTCCGCGCCGCTGGGCGGGTGACGATCTCGATATGACAAGGACGACGTCAACTCAATGCAATCTCTGTTCATCCCACTGCTGCTGATCTTGATGGTCGGCTTCATGTTCTTCTCCATGCGCAAGCAGAAGAGGCGCGCCGCCGAGACGCAGAACATGCAGAACTCGGTCCAGACCGGCACGCGCATCCAGCTCTCCAGCGGACTGTTCGGCACCGTCATCGACGCATCATCGTCTGATTACCTCGACGTCGAGATCGCCACCGGGCTGGTCACGCGCTGGAATCGGCTCGCCATCATGCGGGTGATCCCCACCGACGAGGCAGCCGCCACCTACCCCGGCTACACCCCGCCGTTCTCGGCAGATGAATTCTCGGCCGACGATCACTCGAGCGACACCTCGATCGAACCGGCCCACGGCGTCGGCGGCCCCGAGGAGATCACGCCGCAGGACATCGCCTCGGACCGCCCGAATCTGGACAAGCCGGGTACGGAGCAGCCGGGTAATTCCGAGAAGTAACACCGGCAATTCCGCACACCGTCGCCCGGGATATGGGGAATCCGGCTGCGCCCAGGCTTCCCGGGGGCGGGTCGGTGTTGTGGGGGCAGTAGAGTGGCGCGCGATCCTGCCTGCCGGCGTAACGGCCACGGGTAGGAATGTGCAGCGTGGCCCGTGTCGGCATGGGTGCCCTTCGGGTGCGCCGGCCGACGCTCATCAAAGGAGATCGAGTACGTGAGTTTTTCCCGCGGGGCCGAATCGAAGGGAGCCTCGACCGAGGGAACCGGGGCAGCCGGCCCGGATCCGAAGCGGCCCGGCCCGGGCTCGACGCGTTCACGGGGCTCCAAGTCCGGAGACGCCAAGTCCGGAGGTGCCAAGTCCGGGACGTCCAAATCCGGGACGTCCAAATCCGGCGGCGGACGCCGGGCATCGCGTCGCGCGCCGGCACGCGAGATTCCGCCGTGGCAACCGCTCACGGCGTTCGTCGTGCTGCTCGCACTCGTCTATCTCCTCGTCTTCCTCACCGGCGGTGGCTCTCCGCAGCCCAAGCTGGGTATCGACCTGCAGGGTGGGACCCGGGTGACCCTGACCGCCCGCACCGATGACGGCAAGGCGCCCAGCCGGGATCAGCTGAATCAGGCCAAGCAGATCATCGAACAGCGCGTCAACGGTCTCGGCGTCGGCGGTTCGGAGGTCGTCGTCAGCGGCAACAACCTGGTGATCACGGTCCCCGGCAAGGACGGATCGGAGGCGAAGTCGCTGGGCCAGACGGCCCGGCTGTATGTGCGGCCGGTGGTGACGTCCGCGCCGGCGACGCCGCAACCGCAGACGCCCCAGAACAAGAGCGACACCGACTCGCTGCCCGCCGATCAGGTGGCCGCGCAGATCGCCCAGGAGAAGAAGAACCGGCAGGCGCCGGAGGGTGCCGACACGAAGGCATTGCAGCAGTACATGGCCAAGATGAACTGCACGCCCGGCGCCAATGACCCGCTGCTGGGCAACGACAACCCCAACGAGAATCTGGTGGCCTGCTCCACCGACGGCAAGACGGTGTACCTGCTGGGCCCGCAGATCATCGACGGGCGCGACGTGAAGTCGGCGAGTGCGGGTACCGACCCGCAGACCAGCGAATGGACCGTCAGCCTCGACTACAAGGGCGCCGCCGCGGCGAAGTGGCCGCAGTACACCGCACAGAACATCGGCAAGCAGACCGCGTTCACCCTCGACACGCGCGTCGTGTCGGCGCCGGCGATCAACTCGGCGATTTCCGGGTCCACCCGGATCACCGGTTCGCCGTTCACCGAGTCCGAGGCCACCGACCTGGCCAACGTGCTCAAGTACGGCTCGCTGCCGTTGTCCTTCTCCACCTCCGACGCCGAAACCGTTTCGGCGACATTGGGTTTGGCGTCGTTGCGCGCTGGACTTCTCGCCGGTGCGATCGGGTTGCTGGCCGTGCTGATCTATGCGCTGGCCTACTACCGGATGCTCGGGTTCCTCACCGTGGCATCGTTGCTGCTGTCGCTGGTGATGGTGTACGGCATCATCGTGCTCCTCGGTCGATGGATCGGATTCACCCTCGACCTCTCCGGCATCGCCGGCCTGATCATCGGGATCGGGATGACCGCCGACTCGTTCGTCGTCTACTTCGAACGCATCAAGGACGAGATGCGTGAAGGACGAAGTTTCCGATCGGCGGTTCCACGCGGCTGGGCCAGCGCCCGCCGCACCATCTGGTCGGGCAACGCGGTCAGCTTCCTGGCCGCGGCGGTGATCTACATCCTCGCCGTCGGTGAGGTCCGCGGCTTCGCGTTCACCCTCGGGCTGACGACCATTCTCGACATCGTGGTCGTGTTCCTGGTGACGCATCCGCTGGTGGTCCTCGCCAGCCACTCGGACTTCCTGTCCCGCCCCAAGGTCAACGGCCTCGGGGCGGTCAGCGAGGTGGCCCGCCAGCGCAGAACCGCTCGGGCGCAACGGGTATCAGACCTCACCACACAACCGGGAGCCGATCTGACCAAGGAATCCGGCACGCGCGCGACGTCGCAGACGGACGCGTCGGCGAAAGGATCGGCCAAATGACCGCCAGTAATCGGACCGACGACACCACGACGGCGACCGTCGCGGGCAGTGAGGCCGACTTCCGCGCCGACACGTCGCGCTCGTTCCTGTCGCGCCTCTACACCGGTACCGGTGCTTTCGAGGTCGTGGGCAAACGACGCATGTGGTATCTGGTGACCGCGCTCATCCTCGCGGTCTGCATCATCTCGATCGGCGTGCGGCAGTTCAGCTTCGGGATCGATTTCGAGGGCGGTACACAGATCTCGATTCCGGTGTCGCACGGCATCACCAGCCAATCCGTCGAGGACGTCGTCGGCAAGGCGCTCGGCACCGCACCGGATTCGGTGCAGACGGCCGGGTCGGGCTCGAGCCAGACCGTCCAGGTGCGCACCGACGCGCTGAACCCACAACAAGCACGTTCGGTCAGCCTCGCGCTCACCGATGCGTATGGTCCGACGCTGACCGCGCAGGACGTCAGCATCTCCGAGGTGAGCTCCACCTGGGGGCGTGAGATCACCGAGAAGATGCTGATCGCACTGGTGGTTTTCCTGGTGATCGTGTTCGTCTACATCGCGGTCCGGTTCGACCGGGAGATGTCGATCGCCGCACTGGCCAGTCTGTTCTTCGACATCATCTGCACGGCAGGGATCTATTCGCTGGTCGGTTTCGAGGTCACCCCGGCCACCGTCATCGGTTTGCTCACCATCCTCGGCTTCTCCCTGTATGACACCGTCGTGGTGTTCGACAAGGTCTCGGAGAACACCCGCTCGGTGTTGCAGACGAGTCGACGGACCTATGCCGAACAGGCAAACCTGGCGGTGAACCAGACGCTGATGCGCTCGATCAACACCACCCTGATCTCGGTGCTGCCGATCCTCGCGCTGATGGTGATCGCGGTGTGGCTCCTCGGCGTCGGCACCCTGAAGGACCTTGCGCTGATCCAGCTCGTCGGCGTCGTCGTCGGCGCCTACTCGTCGGTCTTCCTCGCGACTCCGCTGCTGGTGACGTTGAAGGAGCGCCGAAAGGATATCGCCCGCCACACCAAACGCGTCCTGGACCGGCGGGCGGCCATCGAAGCCGGCGACGACCCCGATGCGGCCACCGCACCGCAGGCACGCCGGCCGGTGCGGGGTCGGGCCACCCGCAGTGCCGCCGATGACGACACCCCGGCGGTGCCGAGTGGGAAACGCCGACGGGCACGATAGTCTCGGCAGTCGTGACAAGGTGGCGCCCGCGCATCGCGGCAGGTGCGGTGGCGAAGTCGACGGCGGTGGTGATGAGCCTGCTGTTCGTGGGTGGACCACTGGCGGCGTGCGGGCGTGATTCCACCGAACCGACCATCGACTACGTCATCGACGCCGATGTCCGCAGTTACAACGCCAACACCGAGAACGGCAACGCCGACGGTGCGCTGATGGCCCTCACGCGTGTGCTCCCGGGTTTCAGCTTCCTCGGCGACGCCGGACAGGTGACACCCGACCGCGACGTCGGCACGGTCACCCGCCAACCCGGTGGCCGACTCGTCCTCAAATACGAATTCGACCCGCGCGCAACGTTTTCCGACGGCACTGCGCTCGACTGTGATGACCTCGTGCTGGCCTGGGCGGCGATGAGCGGCCGGTTCCCGCAATTCGCTCCCGCGAGCACCGCCGGGTACCGCGACATCGACAGCGTCGACTGTGCATCCGGAGACAAGGTCGCCACGGTCACCTTTGCGTCCGGCCGCGACTACCGGGACTGGGCCGCACTGTTCGGCGCGGGCACGCTGTTGCCCGCGCAGGTCGTGGCGCGTCAGGCCGGCGTCGCCGACATCATCGACCCGATCCGTACCCGCGACCGGACGGCGATCGCCCGCATCGCCACCGCGTGGAACACCGGCTTCGACCTGGTACCGGGAGCCGTCGACAAGACGCGACTGCCGGCGTCGGGGCCATATCGAGTCGAGAGTTACTCGGCCACCGACGGCTTGGTCCTCGTCGCCAACGACAGATGGTGGGGCGACAAACCGGCCACGTCACGCATTGCCGTCTTCGGCCGCAGCAGCGATGCCGTCAAGCGGCTGACCGACGGTGGGTACGACGTCGCCGACGTCAGTTCTGGGCTCGGCCCCGACAGCGGCGTGCCGGGCGGCCCGCCGGCCGGTGACCCGGCCCGGGCGCTCGGCGTCGAGGGGCTGGTGCTGTCGGGGCGTGGGGTGTTCGGCGACGTCCGGGTGCGCCGCGCATTCGCCTCCTGCGTGCCCCGCGACGCGCTGGCTCGGCAGTTCGGCGCCGGCGCGCAGATGTGGAACATGCGGACCCTGGCGCCGGCCGATGAGCTGGCCGCGCCGCTGAACCCCGAATTCGGCGCCCAGTACGCCCGTCCGGAACCGGACCGCACCCGCGCACTCCTCGCCGAGGTCGCGGCCGAGGGGGCCGGCGGACCGGGGGCACGGACTGTCCGCATCGGCTACGCCGCCCCGACCCCGCGATGGCATCAGATGATCGAGGCGATCAACGCGTCCTGTGCGCCGGCCGGTCTCACCGTCACCGATGTCGGCACCGCCACCGGCGGGGTGGGGGCACTCGGCTCTGCCGCCGACGCCCTGCTGGTTGCCAACGGCGAGTCCTTCGCGGCAGCCGGGGCCGCCGACTCGACCCGCGACGCCTATCAGCTGCGCGGCGACGATCCGCTGAATTTGTCGAATTTCTCGGACCCGCAGGTCAATCGCGCCATCGACGACCTCGCGGTCACCGAACTGGAATCGGAGCGGCTCGCTCAGGTACGCATCATCGAGAACGGTGCCTGGGCGCAGGTACCGTCGATCCCGTTGTTCGCCGCCCCGCGCGTGCACCGCTGGAATGATCGGGTGGGCAATGTCGTGGCGGGAGCGGCACGGAATGGAACGGGATGGAATATGGATCGATGGGTTCTGAAGTGAACGACCCAGAAGTGAACGACCCAGAAGTGAACGATCCAGATGCGAACGACACAGGTGTGACCGCCGCCGCGGTGGCCCGCGCGCGCCGGGCCATCGCCGAACACGGACGGATGGTGGCCGATTTCCCGGCTCCGGGTATCGATTTCAAGGATCTGACGCCGGTGCTCGCCGACCCGGAGGGTCTGTCGTCGATCGTCACCGCACTCACCCACGGGTGCCGGTCCACCGATCTCGTCGCGGGCATCGACGCGCGCGGATTCCTGCTCGGCGGAGCGGTGGCGTGCGAGCTCGGCGTCGGCGTACTCGCCGTCCGCAAAGGCGGCAAGCTCCCACCGCCGGTGCACTCGGTCGACTATGACCTCGAATATGGCAGCGCGCGTCTGGAGATCCCGGCGAGCGGCATCGACGTCACCGGCTCGCGGGTACTGCTCGTCGACGACGTGCTCGCGACCGGCGGTACGGCCGTGGCCGCGGCCGAGCTGTTACGTCAGGCCGGGGCCGAGGTGATCGGTATCGCGGTCATCATGGAACTGACCGCACTGGCCGGCCGTGCCCGGATCGTCGACGGACTCGGTGACGTCCCCATCCACGCCGTGACGACCGACGCGTAGCGACCGGCTCGCGTCCTGGGCGGATTAGAATCGGACCATGTGTGGTTGCACGAACCGCCCGAGCCGAAGGAGGGTCTGATGGCCGACGAGCCGAACACCGCAGTCCCAGTGGCCGACGCGGGCGCCGCCGACGTGGAGCCGACGGGATCCGCGGACATCGACGGCTCCCTGCCGCAGCATTCGTCGGCGTCGCGTCGTGTTCGTGCCCGGCTCGCCCGCCGGATGACCGCCACCCGCAGCCCGGTCCGGCCGGTGCTCGAACCGCTGGTCACCCTGCACCGTGAGATCTATCCGAAGGCCGATGTGGTGCTGCTGCAACGCGCCTACGACGTGGCCGACGAACGGCATCAGGGCCAGAACCGCAAGTCCGGTGACCCTTACATCACCCATCCGCTCGCGGTGGCGACGATCCTCGCCGATCTCGGCATGGACACCACCACGCTGGTCGCCGCGCTGTTGCACGACACCGTCGAGGACACCGGCTACACGCTCGAAGAACTCGAGGCGGAATTCGGCTCGGAGGTCACCCATCTCGTCGACGGGGTGACCAAACTCGACAAGGTGGCCCTCGGCAATGCCGCCGAGGCCGAGACCATCCGCAAGATGATCATCGCGATGGCGCGGGATCCGCGGGTGCTGGTGATCAAGGTCGCCGATCGGCTCCACAACATGCGCACGATGCGGTTCCTGCCGCCGGAAAAGCAGGCGCGCAAGGCCCGCGAGACGCTGGAAGTCATTGCGCCGCTGGCGCATCGACTGGGAATGGCAACGGTCAAATGGGAGCTCGAAGACCTGTCGTTCGCGATTCTGCATCCCAAGCGCTACGAGGAGATCGTGCGTCTGGTCGCCGACCGGGCGCCATCACGCGACACCTATCTGGCGCGGGTGCGCGCCGACATCAACAATGCGCTCAGTTCGGCACGGATCAGCGCGACGGTGGAGGGCCGCCCGAAGCACTACTGGTCGATCTATCAGAAGATGATCGTCAAGGGCCGCGAATTCGACGACATCCACGACCTCGTCGGGATGCGCATCCTGTGCGACGAGGTCCGGGACTGTTACGCCGCCGTCGGCGTGGTGCATTCGCTGTGGCAGCCGATGGCAGGCCGGTTCAAGGACTACATCGCCCAGCCACGGTTCGGGGTGTATCAATCGCTGCACACCACCGTGATCGGGCCCGAGGGCAAACCGCTCGAGGTGCAGATCCGGACCCATGACATGCATCGCACCGCCGAGTTCGGCATCGCCGCGCACTGGCGTTACAAGGAGAACGGATACAAGGACCGCAAGGGCCGCAAATCCGATGTCGCCGAGGTCGACGACATGGCGTGGATGCGGCAGCTGCTCGACTGGCAGCGTGAGGCCGCCGACCCGGGGGAGTTCCTCGAGTCGCTGCGCTATGACCTCGCGGTCAAGGAGATCTTCGTGTTCACCCCGAAAGGTGACGTGATCACGCTGCCGGCCGGCTCCACCCCGGTGGATTTCGCCTATGCCGTCCACACGGAGGTTGGGCACCGGTGCATCGGCGCGCGCGTCAACGGTCGCCTCGTCGCCCTCGAACGCACCCTGGAGAACGGCGAGGTCGTCGAGGTGTTCACCTCGAAGGCGGCCACCGCCGGGCCCAGCAAGGACTGGCAGAACTTCGTGGTGTCGCCGCGGGCGAAGGCCAAGATCCGGCAGTGGTTCGCCAAGGAACGCCGCGAAGAGGCGCTCGAACACGGAAAAGACGCGATCGCCAAGGAGGTTCGTCGCGGCGGACTGCCGTTGCAGCGGCTGATGAGCTCCACTTCGATGGCGGCGATCGCCAAAGAGCTGCGCTATTCCGATGTCAGCGCGCTCTACACGGCCGTCGGCGAGAACCACGTCTCCGCACGCCATGTGGTGAACCGGCTCGTTGCCGCGCTCGGTGGTATCGACGAGGCGGCCGAGCAGATCGCCGAGCGCTCCACACCGTCGACGATGCCCACCCGTTCGCGGCAGGGCGGCGACGCCGGCGTCGTCGTCGAGGGCGTCGACAACCTGATGATCAAGCTGGCCAAGTGCTGCACCCCGGTGCCCGGCGACGAGATCATGGGATTCGTCACGCGCGGGGGCGGTATCAGCGTGCACCGAACCGACTGCACCAACGCCACCTCGCTGCTCGATCAGTCCGAACGCATCATCGAGGTCTCGTGGGCACCGTCACCCGAATCGGTGTTCCTGGTGGCGATCCAGGTCGAGGCACTCGATCGGCACCGGCTGTTGTCCGACGTCACCAAGGTGCTCGCCGACGAACGCGTGAACATCCTGTCGGCGTCGGTGACGACCAGCGGCGACCGGGTGGCCGTCAGCAAGTTCACCTTCGAGATGGGCGATCCGAAGCATCTCGGGCATGTGCTGAACGTCGTTCGCAACGTCGAGGGCGTCTACGACGTCTATCGGGTCACCTCGGCCGCCTGACCCGCCCGAGAAACTTCTCGCGCCCCACCCATCTCGGGTGAGGCGCGAGAAATTTGTCGGTACGGGGTCAGGACACCTTGGCGGTCTCGATGGTCATCGGCAGCTTCGGTGAGCCGTCATCGGCGGTGCGCTCGTAGGCACCGGTCATCTGGTTCGGTCCGATGCCCGGGTTGACCCCGCCCGCATAGACCTTGTCGATGACCTTCATACCGGTCGGGTTCACCTTGCCGACCACCGCGTAGCTGGACGGCAGGGTGCCGTCCTGGATCAGGATGAAGAACTGTGCCGATCCGCCCGAGTTCGGTGCGCCCTGTTGGGGGCTCCCGCTGTTGGCGATGGCCACGGTGCCGCGCGGATAGGTCACCGGCTGCTGGCCGCTCTGGGGATTGGGCTGACCGGCCGGCTTCAGATCGGTAGGCGGCTCGTCGGGGCTGGTCCAGCCGGGCTGCCCGAGGCCGGTGCCGGTCGGATCACCGCACTGCAGCACCTTGAGGGCGGCAGTCGTCATCCGGTGGCACGGGCTGTCGTTGTAGTAGCCGTGGTCGGCCAGCGAGATGATCGCGCCGGTGTTGCAGGGCGCCCCGGTGCGGTTGAGATCGACGGGCACCGCGCCCTGGGTGGTCGACAACGTCAGCGTGGACGTGCCGTCCTTGGCCTGCGTCGTGTCGGGCATCGGTGAGGTTCGCTGCTTGGACTCGCCCGCGCGCACCTTGTCGATCTGCTCCTGGAAGAGCTCACGCTGGGCCGGATCCTTGATCTCGGCCGGGACCGAGGTGGGGATCTGCTTGAAGTTGCTGTCCTGCTTGTCGTACTGGCAGGTGGTGTGCGCAGCGTTGAACCGATCGGTCTGGATCTTGTCGACGATGAAGTAGGTGGCGGTCGCGACCACCGCGATGACCACGACGCCGGAGATCGTCGAGATGAGGATCTTGCGTTTGCGGGCGGCGGCCCGCTCCCGGTCCAGCCGCTCCGCGAGCTTGCGTTTGGCGGCCTCACGGCGCTGCTCATTGGTGAGTACCCGCCCGCTCGCCGCGCCGCCGACGGAATCGTCGGCGGCCGGGTCGGCGCTCTTTTTCGTCAGGTTCGCCGGCGACGACACCTCGTCGGATGGGGCCGAGTCGCCCTCGATGGCATCGTTCTGGGCACCCGACTGCTCGGGCTCCTTGTTGCTCGCCACGCTGTGACGCCCTCCTTTGTGCACTCGGACTGCTGTGCGCCCTGCTGACCGGACTGCTGAGCGCCCGACACCCCGCCGGACACCCCATGCAGTGTGCCAGTATCGCCTGAGAAGTTGCCGCACCGGGTCTGTGACATGGCCGATACGACACAATGGAGACCATGCTGATCACCGGCTTCCCCGCGGGCATGTTCCAGACCAACTGTTATCTCGTCGCCACCGCAGCGGGCGCCGAGGCGATCATCGTCGATCCCGGACAGGACGCCGCCCCCCGCGTGCGGGAGCTGCTCGCCGAACACCGTCTCACGCCGGTGGCCGTCTTGCTGACCCATGGGCATCTCGATCACACGTGGAACGCCGCCGAACTGTGCGACGAATTCTCGATTCCCGCATATATCCACCCCGACGATCGGCCGATGCTCGCCGATCCGGCCGTGGGGCTCGGGCCGGCGCTGGGGCCGATGATCGGTTCACTGACGTTCCGCGAACCGGCGAAGGTCATCGAGTTCGCCGACGGTGAGACCGTCGAGGTCGCCGGGCTGTCGCTGGCCGTCGACCACGCGCCCGGCCATACCCAGGGGTCGGTGCTGCTCACCCTCGACGTGCCGGCCGTCGACGCCGGCGGAGCCCAGGGCCACACCGTGCCGGTCTGCTTCTCCGGTGACGTATTGTTCTCGGGGTCGATCGGCCGGACCGATCTGCCCGGTGGCAACCACCAGCAGTTGCTCGACTCGATCGCACGGCAACTGCTGACCCGATCCGACGGCACGCAGGTGCTGCCGGGACACGGCCCGCAGACCTCCATCGGTGCCGAACGCGCAGGCAATCCGTTTCTCGCCGACCTCGGCGCCGACAGCAAGAAGGGACGATTCGGCCTGTGAGCAGCGACTTCGCCGCACCCCGTGGCATTCCGGATTACTACCCGCCGGTCTCCGCGGACTTCCGTAAGGTGCGCGACACCCTCACCGAGGCGGCCCGACGCGCCGGATACGGTCACATCGAGCTGCCGGTCTTCGAGGACACCACGCTGTTCGCCCGTGGCGTCGGGGAATCCACCGATGTCGTCAGCAAGGAGATGTACACCTTCGCCGACCGCGGTGGCCGCTCGGTCACGTTGCGCCCGGAGGGTACGGCCGGGGTCATGCGCGCGGTCATCCAGCACGGCCTCGACCGCGGGCAGCTACCGGTGAAACTGTGCTATGCGGGACCGTTCTTCCGGTACGAGAAGCCGCAGACCGGCCGGTACCGGCAGTTGCAGCAGGTCGGTGTGGAGGCCATCGGCATCGACGACCCGGCCCTCGATGCCGAGGTGATCGCGATCGCCGACGAGGGGTACCGCCGGCTCGGGCTGTCCGGGTTCCGGCTCGAGATCACCTCACTCGGTGATGACGATAGCCGACCTCGTTATCGAGAAGCGTTGCAGCAGTTCCTCTTCGGGCTCGACCTCGACGAGCCGACCCGGAAGCGCGCCGAACTCAACCCGCTGCGGGTCCTCGACGACAAACGTCCCGAGATCAAGGCGGCCACCGCCGGCGCGCCGCTGCTTCTCGATTACCTCGGCGACGATGCACGCGCGCACTTCGACACGGTGCTCACCCACCTGAAGCGGCTCGGCGTGCCCTATGAGCTCAATCCCAGACTGGTCCGCGGGCTCGACTACTACACCAAGACGACCTTCGAGTTCGTCCACGACGGCCTCGGCGCACAGTCGGGAATCGGCGGCGGCGGCCGCTACGACGGGTTGATGAAACAGATCGGCGGTAAGCAGGATCTCTCGGGCATCGGTTTCGGGCTCGGCGTCGACCGCACCATGCTCGCCATGCAAGCCGAAGGCGTCGCCGGTGCGGACGCCGCGCGCGTACAGGTCTTCGGCGTCCCGCTCGGCGGCGCCGCGAAGGCCGAATTGGTCTCTGTCGCAGGCGACCTGCGCGCGGCGGGGATCAGTGTCGATATCGCCTACGGCGACCGCGGCCTCAAGGGCGCGATGAAGGCCGCCGATCGTTCCGGTGCCCGGCTGGCGCTGGTGCTCGGGGAGCGCGAGATGGCCGAGGGCAAGATCGAGATCAAGAACCTCGCGACCGGCGAGCAGCATCAGGCGGCTCTGGACGGTCTGGTCGACGCGGTACGCGGCCTGTTGGGCTGAGCCGGTGACGGCGCGAATTCGGGCGCTGTCGGCGAGATCACCCCGGGTGCGCCATCTCCTCGGCAAGTACGTCGAGGCTCACCCCGCCCAATGCCAGGGCCCGCGTGTGGAACTCCTTGAGCGTCCAGTCGGGATGGGCGGCCAGCGCGGTGTGGCGGGTCTGTTGCCAGACCCGTTGTCCGAGTGCGTAGGACGGCGCCTGACCGGGCCAGCCGAGGTAGCGGTCGAGTTCGAAGCGCAGTACCGCCCGGTCCATGGCGACCGCGGAGCTCAGGAATGCCCAGGCTTTTTCGGCGTCCCAGACGCCGCCGCCGACCTCCTCGGGCGCCCGCAGCCGGCAGTGCACCCCGATGTCGACGACCACCCGGGCGGCGCGTAGCCGCTGCGAATCGAGCATGCCCATGCGGTCGCCCGGGTCGTCGAGCCAGCCGAGTTCGGCCATGAGGCGTTCGGCGTAGAGCGCCCAGCCCTCGCCGTGCCCGGAGGTGAACGAGGCCAGCTTGCGCCACGAGTTCAACTCGTCGTCGACGATCGCGGAGCCGAGTTGCAGGTGATGGCCGGGCACGCCCTCGTGGTAGACGGTCGTCTTTTCCTGCCACGTGTGAAACACCGTCTGGCCCGGCGGGACCGCCCACCACATCCGGCCGGGGCGGCGCAGGTCGGCGCTCGGCTGGGTGTAGTAGATGATCCCGGTCGCCGACGGCGCGAGGTGGCATTCGAGGCGGGTCAGCCGGGCGGGGACCTCGAAGTGGGTTCCGGCCAGCCCCTCGACGGCGGCGTCGGAGGTGGCCTGCATCCAGTCGACGAAGGCCTGTTTGTCGTGGATCTGATATCGGGGATCGGCGTCGAGGGCGGCCAGGGCGTCGGCGACCGTGCCACCGGGCAGCATGTGCGCCGCGATGGTCTGTTGCTCCTCGGTGATCTCGTGCAGTTGCGTCAGCGCCCACGCGTAGGCCTCGTCGGGATCGACATCGGCGCTGAGGTAATACGGCAGGTGGAGGAGATAGCGTTCCCGGCCGATCGCGTCGTCGGCGACGGCAGCGGGGTGCACGCGGGTACGCAGATGATCGGCGAATGCCGCAAACGCCGAACCCGCACGGGTGGTTGCGGATTCGAGATCCGCGGCGAGGGCCGGGTCGGCCGCGGCCGGTCCGGTGTTGGCCAGAATCGCGGTGAGGGCCCGGTCCGCTTGGGCCGCAACGAGTTCTACCTGGCGACGCGCGATCGGCGGGCCGACGCTGCGCCGAATATCGAGTCCGGCGATCACGGAGTCCAGGCATTGCGGGATCGCCGCGAGCCGGGCGAGCATGTCGTGCCGGGCCGCCTCGGTACCGGTGTCCATCAGGTCGAAGATGTCGCGGATCGCCTGCAGGGGAGAGGAGATCACGTTGCATACGCCGGTCAGCTCACCCGCATCGGCCAGGGCCGTCTCGCGCCGCAGCGAGCCCGACATCGTGGCGATGGTGACCCGGTCGACGTCATCGGCGGGTTCGGTCGCCGCCAGCGCAGCGAGAGTCGCGCGCGCCTGGTCGGCACGCGCCCGGATGGCGTCGGGGGAGAAGTCGGTCAGCCGTGCGTCGTGTCCGCCGATGCCCATCTCGGTCGCCAGGATCGGGTCGGCGGCGGCGCTCGCCTGCAGATGCGCGTCGGCGAGCGCGTCGACGGCGGTGCGTGGGCGACGCGGCTGAGGCGGATTATCCGGCCGCGCCGAGTCGTCCGGCCGCATATCGGCCATCACAGATCGTTGGTGGCGAACGTATCGCACCGTTTGGGGTCGCCACCCTGATAACCGGTGCTGAACCAGCGCGCCCGTTGCTGCGCCGATCCGTGCGTCCAGCCCTCGGGGTTGGAGCCGGCGCCCTGGATGGTGTCGTCACCGATCGCCTTGGCCGTCTGGATGACCCCGGCGATGTCCTGGGGGGTCAGTTGCTGCAGCCGGACGTCATAGCCCGCGCCACCGGCATGGTTGGCCCAGACCCCGGCCAGGCAGTCGGCCTGCAACTCCACCCGAACCGATCCCGACCGCGGGCCCTGCGAACCGAGTTGCTGGCCCTTGCGCAGTGCGCCGGTCAGATTCTGCACGTGATGACCGTACTCGTGGGCCACCACGTACTCCTGCGCGAGTGGGCCGTTGCTGCCGCCCATCTGGACCAGGGTCTCGAAGAAGTCCGGGTCGAAGTAGGCGGTCTTGTCGGCGGGGCAGTAGAACGGGCCGGTCGCCGACGTCGCGGCACCACAGCCGGTGTTCACCGATCCGCTGAAGATCACGGTCTTGGGCGGGGTGTAGCCGTTCATCAACGACGGCCAGACCTGATCGAGGCTGTTGGTGGTGGCGACGATCCGGCAGACCGCGTCGCCCTGATTGGCCTTCTCGATGGTGCACGACGCGACGTGCTGGTCGATCGCCGAGGCCGACGCCGAGGTCGAGTCGGTCGATCCGGTTCCGCCGCCCATGATGTCGCCGGGATTGATTCCGAACAGCAGCGCCACGACGGTCACGATCAATCCGACGCCACCGCCGAGTGCGATGCGACCACCGCCGCCCCCGCCGCCACCGGAGACGTTCCCGGTGTCGAGCGGGCCGCTGCCCTGAAAAGTCATGTGCTCAGCGTATCGAGGAGTCCGGGCGGTGCGGGCCGGTGTCGGCGTCCTCCGTACTATTGCGCCCTACGTACGATTGTCACGGGTTCGCGCCCACGATCTCGATGTCAGCCCTGAGGAAGGACTTCTGTGCTCCGCACGCATCTCGCCGGTTCCCTGCGCCGCGCCGACGCCACGCAGACCGTCACCGTCGCCGGCTGGGTGTCCCGCCGGCGCGACCACGGTGGCGTGGTGTTCATCGATCTGCGTGACAGTTCCGGGCTGGTCCAGGTGGTCTTCCGGGACGAGGCGGTCGCCGCTGCCGCACACCGTCTGCGTGCCGAGTACTGCATCGCGGTGACCGGTGTCGTCGAGGCGCGTCCCGAGGGCAGCGAGAACCCGAACCTCGCCTCCGGCGAGATCGAGATCAACGCCGTCGCACTCGAGGTCCTCAACGAGGCAGCGCCGCTGCCGTTCCAACTCGACGAGAATCCGGGCGAGGAGACCCGTCTGCGCCACCGCTACCTGGACCTGCGCCGGGAACGCCCCGGTGCGGCCCTGCGGCTGCGGTCCAAGGTGAACGCGGCCGCCCGCGGGGTCCTGCTCGCGCGGGACTTCGTCGAGATAGAGACACCGACGCTGACCCGTTCGACCCCGGAAGGCGCCCGTGACTTCCTGGTACCCGCGCGCCTGCAGCCGGGCAACTTCTACGCGCTGCCGCAGAGTCCGCAGCTGTTCAAGCAGTTGTTGATGGTCGCCGGAATGGAACGCTACTTCCAGATCGCCCGCTGCTACCGCGATGAGGACTTCCGCGCGGACCGCCAGCCCGAGTTCACCCAGCTCGACGTCGAGATGAGCTTCGTCGATCAAGACGACGTCATCACGCTCGCCGAGGAGATCCTGGTCGGCCTGTGGCGACTGATCGGGGTGGAGTTGCCGAGCCCGATCCCGCGCATCACCTACGCCGACGCGATGCGGCGATTCGGCACCGACAAGCCGGACCTGCGTTTCGGTATCGAGTTGGTCGAATGCGCCGAGTACTTCGCCGATACGCCGTTCCGGGTCTTCCAGGCACCCTATGTCGGCGCGGTCGTCATGGCCGGCGGTGCGTCACAGCCACGTCGCACGCTCGATGCGTGGCAGGAATGGGCCAAGCAGCGCGGGGCCAGAGGATTGGCCTACGTACTCGTCGGCGCGGACGGCACCCTGGGCGGCCCGGTGGCCAAGAATCTCTCCGATGCCGAGCGCGCCGGGCTGGCTGCCCACGTCGGCGCGCAACCGGGCGACTGTGTGTTCTTCGCGGCCGGTCCGGCGCGGGCGCAGCGCGCCCTGCTCGGTGCCGCGCGCGTGGAGATCGCCACCCGGCTGGGCCTCATCCCGGCACCCGGCGACCCGATCGATCCCACCACCGCCGCCTGGGCCTTCACCTGGGTCGTCGACGCGCCCCTGTTCGAGCCCGCCGACGAGGCGACCGCCGCCGGTGACGTCGCCGTCGGCTCCGGAGCCTGGACCGCGGTGCACCACGCGTTCACCTCGCCGACGCCGGAATCGCTGGAGCGTCTCGAGTCCGATCCGGGTGCCGCGCTGGCGTATGCCTACGACATCGTCTGCAACGGCAACGAGATCGGCGGTGGCTCGATCCGTATCCATCGGCGCGACGTGCAGGAGCGGGTGTTCGAGATCATGGGCATCGGCCCCGAAGAGGCGCAGGAGAAGTTCGGCTTCCTCCTCGACGCCTTTGCCTATGGCGCGCCGCCGCACGGCGGCATCGCGTTCGGTTGGGATCGCATCACCGCGCTGTTGGCCGGTGAGTCGTCGATCCGCGAGGTCATCGCGTTCCCCAAGTCCGGCGGTGGCGTGGACCCGCTCACCGATGCCCCGGCGCCGATCACCGCGCAGCAGCGCAAGGAATCCGGCATCGATGCCAAGCCGGCACCGAAGCCGATTCCGGGCTCCGACACGCCACCCGCGGAGCCCACGAACGCGGGGATCTGACCGGCCTCGCCAGTGACGCCGGTCGCACGGCAGGCGGTCCCGGCACTTTCGTGATCTGATTTCTCGAGAGCAGCTGTCGCGGTGCACTGCACCCGGCGGTGGCGAGAATCCACGTCAGGTGACCGAGAGGTAGGTGGTCTGCTGTGACCATCAAGGTAGCGCTGGAGCACCGCACCAGCTACACCTTCGACCGGCCCGTCAAGATCTTCCCGCACGTGGTCCGGTTGCGCCCGGCGCCGCATTCGCGGACACCGATCGAGGCCTACTCCTTGACGGTCGAGCCCACCGCACACTTCCTCAACTGGCAGCAGGATGCATTCAGCAATTACCTTGCGCGACTTGTCTTTCCGGAGCCATCGGCATCACTGACCATCACGGTCGGGATGATCGCCGACCTGACCGCGGTCAACCCGTTCGACTTCTTCATCGAGGAGTGGGCCGAACACTACGGCTTCGCCTACCCCGACGACCTCAAGGAGGATCTCGAGGCCTACCTGCGGCCGATCGGGGTCACCGCGGGCGAGTTCGCGGGGGCGCCGGTGCATCCGGCGATCGCCGAGTTCGCCGCGGCACACCGGCCGATCCGGAAGATCCGCGTCATCGACTTCCTCGTCGGGCTGAATCAGGCCGTGCAGCGCGCCGTCGGCTACACGGTGCGCCTCGAGCAGGGCGTGCAGAGCCCGGAATACACGTTGTCCAGCGCGATCGGTTCGTGCCGGGACTCGGCGTGGCTGCTCGTCGCGCTGCTGCGTGAACTGGGGTTGGCCGCACGATTCGTATCCGGATATCTGGTGCAACTGACCTCCGACGTCCGATCCCTGGACGGTCCGTCGGGACCTGCCGCCGACTTCACCGACCTGCACGCCTGGACCGAGGTGTACCTGCCCGGTGCCGGCTGGGTAGGTATGGATCCGACCTCGGGGCTGTTCGCGGGGGAGGGCCACATCCCGCTTGCGGCCACCCCGAGTCCCGGCGCGGCCGCCCCGATCACCGGCTCGACCGGTCCGTGCCACGCCACGCTCGACTTCTCCAACACGGTCAGTCGATTCCATGAGGATCCGCGGGTCACGCTGCCGTACATGTCTTCTCAGTGGGACCGGGTGGTCGAACTCGGCGCGGGCCTGGACGGGAAGATGGCGGCGAACGATGTCCGGCTGACGATGGGCGGCGAGCCGACCTTCGTCTCCGTCGACAATCGGAGGGACCCGGAATGGACGACCGCGGCCGACGGCCCGCACAAACGTCAGCTGGCGTCCGAACTCGCCGGTCGGCTGCAGCGCGAGTATGCCCCGCAGGGCCTCGTGCAGCGCAGCCAGGGCAAGTGGTATCCGGGGGAACCGTTGCCCCGCTGGCAGATAGCGGTGATGTGGCGCACCGACGGGGTGCCGATCTGGCGGCGGCCGGAGCTGCTCGGCGACCCCTGGGCCGACGCAGCGGCGGCTGCGGAGAGCCTGCGCATCGAGACCGCAGGCGCGGACGCGACCGCCGACGGCGCCGACGCCGCCCACGGCCTGCTGTTGGCCTTCGCATCCCGGCTGGGGCTGCCGCCCGCGCAGGTGATGCCGGCATTCGAGGATCCGCTCGTCCGGATGCGTGCATTCGCCGCACTGCCGCCCGGCGATCCGGGCCTCGACCCGACCGCGCCGACCGTCCGTGCGTACGCCCGCGCGGAGGCGGCGGTGGAGGGCGACGACCCCGCGTCCGACATCGAACCCGGTACCGACTCGACGGCCGTGCGCCGTGAACTGCTCGGCCGGCTCGACGCCGCCGTCGTGTATCCGACGGCGTACGTGTTGCCGCTGAGCCGATCTGCGGACGACACCGCATGGCACAGTCCACGGTGGACGACGCGGCGCGGCAGACTGGTGCTCACCGCGGGCACCTCGCCCGCGGGACTACGGCTGCCACTGAACTCACTGTCGTGGGGGCCGGCTCCGACGGTGTTCGTCTCCGATCCATCGGCGCTGCATGATCGGTTGCCCGACCAGCCAGCCGACGAGCTGGGGCACGAGGTGCGGGAGCTGGACCCGGGCGAGTTCGTGCCGCGCACCGCCGTCGTCGCCGAGAAGCGGGGCAATGCGCTGTACGTCTTCCTGCCGCCGACGGCGACGCTCGAGGAATACCTGGCGATCGTCGAGATGATCGCCGACGCAGCCGAACAGACCGGGACCGCAGTCGTCATCGAGGGCTACGGACCGCCCGCCGACCCGCGCCTGACGAGCATGTCCGTCACCCCCGACCCGGGGGTGATCGAGGTCAACCTCGCGCCGACAACGAGTTTCGTGGAGCAGTCGGAGATGTTGGAGTCGCTCTACGAGCATGCCCGACACTGCCGACTGGGCACCGAGACCTTCGATCTCGACGGCGGTCACGGCGGCACCGGGGGCGGCAACCACATCACCCTGGGCGGCCCGACCCCGGCCGATTCGCCATTGTTGCGCCGACCGGACCTGCTGGTGTCGATGGTGACGTACTGGCAGCGGCACCCGTCGCTGTCCTATTTGTTCAGCGGCAAGTTCATCGGCACCACCTCGCAGGCGCCACGGGTCGACGAAGGGCGTGAGTCCGCACTCTACGAACTGGAGATCGCGTTTGCCGAGATCGACCGGCTCGCCGCGAAATCCACGTCGCGCGCGGGCGCCGGCGCCCCGCCCAATCCGTGGGTCACCGACCGGGCCCTGCGCCATCTGCTCACCGACATCACCGGCAACACCCACCGCGCCGAATTCTGCATCGACAAGCTCTACAGTCCGGATTCGGCGCGCGGGCGACTCGGCTTGCTGGAACTGCGGGGTTTCGAGATGCCGCCGCATCACCGGATGGCGATGGTGCAGTCGCTGCTCGTGCGGTCGTTGGTGTCCTGGTTCTGGGAAAGTCCCTACCGGGCGCGGCCGATTCGGCACGGCGGTGATCTGCATGGAAAATACCTGTTGCCGCACTACATCATCGGTGACATCGCGTTGGTGGCCGCGGAACTGCGGGAGGCGGGGTACCCCTTCGACACCGCGTGGCTCGACCCGTTCACCGAATTCCGCTTCCCACGCCTGGGCACCGTGCAGATCCGCGATCAGGAGATCGAGCTGCGCGGCGCCATCGAACCCTGGAACACCCTCGGCGAGGAGTCCACCGGGACCGGTACCGCGCGCTACGTCGACTCCTCGATCGAGCGGGTGCAGGTGCGGGTCGCCGGCGGTGATGACGATCGATATATGTTGACATGCAATGGCTTTCCCGTTCCGCTGAGTAGTACCGGGCGGCCGGGGGAGCGGGTGGCGGGAATCCGGTTCCGGGCCTGGGCGCCGCCGAGCGCACTGCACCCGACCGTCGGTATCGACACCCCGCTGACCTTCGACCTCGTCGACATCGTCAACGGTCGATCGGTCGGTGGCGCCACCTACCACATCGTCCACCCGGGTGGCCGTGCCTACGACCGGCCGCCGGTGAACGCGGTCGAGGCCGAGTCGCGGCGGAACGGGCGGTTCGAGGCGTCCGGACACACGAGCGGCACACTTGACGTGGGATTGTTGCGTGAGCGCGCCGCCCGCGCGGCCGTCGATGCCGGGGTCCCGGCGATTCTCGACCTACGTCGGGCACGTACAGTTCTCCGGTGACCGATTCTGCGGGTGGCCGACTGCCTGCGGTGTTCGACCGGTATCTCCCGGAAAGCAACACGCTGTTCGACCTCGCATCGATCGGCGAGGGCGGTGCGCGCGCCACCGCCGGCCCCGACACCGCCGGTCCCGCCCACTACGACGAGATGCTCGACTCCACCGGCGCGCCGCGCCCGGCGTGGGACGAACTCGTCGCAGGCTACGCCGTCCGGGGTGACGCCCGGTTGCAGACCGCGTCTGCCCGCCTCGCGGCGGCGACACGCGACGAGGGCGTCGTCTACAACGTCGTCGACGGTGCCACCACCGTCGCGCGGCCGTGGTCGGTCGACCCGGTCCCACTGATCATCGACGGCGTCGAATGGGCGTCGCTGGAGAAGGCGATCACCCAGCGGTCGATGCTGCTCGACCTCCTGCTGCGGGACATCTACCGCGACCAGCGGTTGATCACCTCGGGTCTGGTGCCGCCGGAGATGGTTTTCGCCCATCCCGGCTATCTCCGCAAGGCGGCGCGGCTCGAGATCGCCGGGCCGCACGCCCTGTTCTTGCATGCTGTCGACCTGGTCCGGCGGGCCGACGGCCGCTTCGTCGCGCACGCCGACCGCACGCAGGCGCCGTCGGGTATCGGATATGCGACCGTCGACCGGAGGCTGGTCTCGCACACCTTCCCGCAACTGTTCCAGTCCTGCGCGCCCCGGCCGATCGCAACGTTCGCCGGCACCTTGCGGCTGGCCCTGCTCGACTACGCGCCGCCGGGGGTCGACGACCCGACGGTGGCCGTGTTCAGCCCCGGAAGCATGTCCGAAACAGCCTTCGATCAGGCCTATCTCGCGTCGATGCTCGGCTTCCCGCTGGTGGAGGGCACCGACCTCACCGTGCGCGACGGGGCCGTCTACATGCGTTCGCTCGGGCGGCTGAAACGGGTCGACGTCCTCCTGCGGCGAGTCGACGCCGCCTTTGCCGATCCACTGGATCTGCGCACCGACTCGCGGCTGGGCGTCGCGGGACTGGTCGAGGCGATCTCACGTGGCACGGTCACCGTTGTCAACAGCATCGGCAGCGGGGTGTGCGAGAACCCCGCACTGCACACCGTGCTGGAACGACTCGCCCCGGTGCTGCTCGACGAGGAATTGGCGTTGGGATCGGTGCCGACCTTCTGGGCCGGCGACGACCTGCAGCGATCGAAGGTGCTCGCCGACCTCGGCCACCTGTTGATCACCAACATCCGTACGGGTGAGGAGTTCGTCGGCGCGCTGATGGACGCCACAGGCCGCGCACAGCTCGCCGAGCGCATCGGTGCATACGGCGTCGAATGGGTGGGGCGCGCGCTGGAGACCTACTCGGTGGCGCCGACCATCACCCCGGGCGGGGGAGTGGGCGCGCGGACCGGTTCGCTGCGGGCGGCACCGGTGTCGATCCGGGCGTTCAGCGTGGCGCAGGGACCGACCTATGCGGTGATGCCCGGCGGTCTCGGCTCGGTGCTCGCCGACGGAGTCGGCGGGGCGGCACTGCAGACGGTCGCCGCCAAGGACGTGTGGGTGAGCAATCCCGATGTCGGAGGCCATGTCTCGCGTCGGTCGGCGACGCGTGGCGAACCGGCCGAGGAGGTCATCGGCGCTACCGAGCGGATCTCGGTGTCGGAGTACTTCGACACCGCTGCGGGCGCGAGCCCGCGCGTACTGGCCGACATGTTCTGGTTCGGCCGCTACGGCGAACGGACCGAGCAGGTGACGCGTCTGGCGCGGGTGGCCCGGGAACGTTGTCAGGACTTCCAGTATCGGCCGTGGATGCAGGGCACGTCGGCGGTGCCGCTGCTGTTGCACGCGGTCGCGACCGTCACCGGCACCGCCGAATATCTGCGGACCGCGCAGTTGCGGACCGACGACGCGAGCGGGCACCCGTGGCCCGAGCCGGTCGACGAGGCGCTCGGGCGCATCGCCGATCTCACCGTGGCGGCGACGGTGCCGGGCACCATCGCGTTCGCGGTCGACCGTCTCGTCGCCGCGGCGCGGGCGGTGCGCGACCAGATGTCGACGAGCACGTGGATGGTGCTGACGCCGATGGAGCGGGCGGTCGAGTCGATGGCGCGGCAGGTCACCGGCGCCGGCGACACCTCTGCGACAGGCGACACGCGCACCGCGGGCGTCTTCGGCGAGGCGTCGCTGGATCTCGGACCGGATCTCGCGCGGGTGCACGAGGAGGTCCTGCATGCCGTGCTGGGGCTGTCGGGTCTGCAGTCGGAGTCGATGGTGCATGATGCCGCGTGGCTGTTCATGGACGTGGGACGCCGCGTCGAACGTGTCATCACCCTGGCCGACCTCACGGCGGCGTTGTTCGAGGTGCCGCAGGAGACGGCGGTCGAGCAGGCGTTGCTGGAATCATTTCTGACCGCCGGTGAGTCCGCGGTGATCTACCGTCGCCGCAGTCGCGGTCTGTATCGCATGCTCCCGGTTCTGCAACTGCTCTTCTTCGACGCGACGAATCCGCGCGCGATGATCTACCAATTCGACCGCCTGCGTGCGGATCTGAGCGGTCTGCCCGACTCGTTGCGATCGGCGGCCGCCGAGCGGATCGTGGAGGAGATGACCTCGGAACTGCGACGCAGCGACCCGGCCGATCTCGGTGCCGTCGGTGACGACGGGCGGCGCGCAGCACTCGTCGATCTGGCAACCATGGCGCGTGAAGGTGCCCGGGAGCTCTCCGACGTCCTCGCCCGCAGCCGGTTTGCGCTGCCGCTACCCGCACAGCCCATCTGGGGTTTCGGTGGAGGCAACCCGTGACCCCGCGTGCCGCCGCGGGGAGCACACGTCGTTATCGCGTGATGCACCGCACCCGCTACACCTACGACGACGAGGTGTCGTCGTCGTACGGACGCTGCTATCTGATCCCGCGTGACCTGCCCCACCAGCGGGTCGTGCACAATGCCGTCGACATCGATCCAGCGCCCGACGACCGTTCGACCGGCCTGGACGTCTACGGCAACATCGATACCTATTTTCACGTGCACACACCACATACGGAACTCGTGGTCACCGGCACGTCGATCGTCGACGTCGATCCCGTCGACGCGGGTCTGCTGGTCGGTCCGGCGGCCCGGACACCGTGGGAACAGGCCCGGCCGGGCGTGGTCGGGCCGCCCTCGGCCATCGAGTTCGTCCTGGATCTCGATCCGCCGGAGATCGGCGAGGCGGTAACCGAGTACGCCGCGTCGGTGTTCACCCCCGGCCGGCCGCTCATCGAGGCCGTCACCGACCTGACCTCCCGTATCCACACCGACTTCACCTACCGCTCGGGGTCGACGGCCATCAGTACGCGCGTGGCCACCGTCATGGGGCGCCGCGAGGGCGTATGCCAGGACTTCGCGCGCGTGGCGATTGCCTGCCTGCGGTCGGTGGGGCTGGCCGGGCGCTACGAATCGGGCTACCTGGCCACCGATCCGCCGC
This sequence comes from Gordonia sp. DT30, assembly GCF_049844915.1. Taxonomy (NCBI): domain Bacteria; kingdom Bacillati; phylum Actinomycetota; class Actinomycetes; order Mycobacteriales; family Gordoniaceae; genus Gordonia; species Gordonia sp. DT30. The sequence goes on from NZ_JBNCLY010000028.1 coordinate 44,484, forward strand.
CGGGACGCGAACGGATCTTCGGCGCCGACGCAAGCCACGCATGGGCGGCGGTCTGGCTGCCCGACGGGCGCTGGCTGCCTTTCGATCCGACGAACGACAAACTCGTCGACGAACGCCACGTCACCGTCGCGTGGGGCCGCGACTACGACGATGTGCCGCCCCTGCGGGGAGTCATCTACACCGATGCCACCCGCAGCGAGATCGAGGTATCGGTCGATGTCAGCCCCATCGATCTCGATCCCGGCGCCGACCTCCGGCCCGACGCCGAGCAGGCCTGCGGCCCGGAGTCGAAAGCCGTCACACATGCGGACTGAGCGGATTCACCCGGCAGGGCCGAAAGTCCTCTGTTCGATGACGAAATATCCACGCGCGGTGACGAGTGTCTGAGAGATTGGGTACCTTGGTAGACGCCATGACGGTCATCACAGAAGGCCGCATCACCAGCGTGGTGCGCGCCGCAGAGGCCCTGTTGTCGCATCGAGCCGGTTCGCCGGTCGTGCTCGCCGAACCGGAAGATCTCGGGGGAAGCGGGCGCACGACCGTGGTGCGTGTACGCGTCGCCCAGAACCCCCTGTCGATGGACCGCACCCTCGTCATCAAAGCGCTGCCGGAGCACGAGGACCCGCACGCGTTCCATCGCGAGATCGCGTCGTACAAGTACGCGACCGCGCTGCCCACCGAGTCGCGGCCGGGACCCCAGCTCATCGCGCCCGATCCGCAAGCACGCCTCATGGTGCTCTCCGACCTCGGTCGCGGCAACGCCATGACCACGCTGCTCGGCGGCGTCGATGTCATCGAGATCTCTCGGGTGGTCAGCGCGTGGGGGCAGGCGCTGGGCCGGATGCACGCTGCGACCGTCGGTGGCGAGGGCGACTTCGATGCGCTGGTCCGGCGCGGTCCGTCGGGAACCGAGGGACGCGATCTGCTCGGCGAGGAGGCGAGGCGCGCGGTACGTCTGGCGCGCACGCGGGCCGCCGATCTCGGTGTGGAGATGGGCTGCGCGGTCTTCGGGGCGCTCGATGCCGCCTGTGCGCTGTTCGACGAGGGGGAGCACCGGGCGTTCAGTCCATCGGATGTGGGCCCGGAGAACATCCTGCTCAACGAGGCCGGGGTGCAGTTCATGGACTATGAGTGGGGCGGATTCCGCGACGCCACCCTCGACATCGCCTACGCCCTGGTGACGTTCACCGCACAGCTCGGCCCGCACGCCCTCGATCGCCGCGGCGAGCTCGAGACCGCGATGGTCGATGCCTGGCGCTCGGAGGTCCATGGCATCTGGCCGGCCTTGCGCCGGGACGTCGACCTGCAGCGCCAGCTCGTGACCGCCCGACTGTTGTGGGCGTGGCTGTCCACCGACTGGATGCTGCCCGATGATGCCGCGCTCCCGTCGGGCGCGGACCCCGCGTTGCCGGCTGCGGTTGCGGCGATCACCGCCGAGCATGCACACGATTGGGCGCTGCACACCAACGATCCCCGGGTCATCGTCGCGCGCTGGTCCGACCTCGCGTCCGCGGCGCAGGACGTCGACGAGGACATCGCCGATTTCGCGGCCGCGATCGGGGGCGCACTGCACCGCGTCTGGCTGTCCTGACCGGCGATGAACGGACTCTTCGCCACCCCTGATCCCGGGTCCGGCACCGGTGGCATGCCCGCGCCGTCGGTGTCCGCACCGCTGGCGGTCCGGATGCGACCGCGTTCGCTCGACGAGATCGTCGGGCAGCAACACCTACTCGGGCCGGGATCCCCGCTGCGGCGGCTCATCGACGGGTCGGGCGCGGCCTCGGTTCTCCTGTACGGTCCGCCCGGCACCGGCAAGACGACCATGGCCTCGTTGATCTCGAACGCTGCCGGGGGCCGGTTCGAGGCGCTGTCGGCGTTGTCGGCAGGTGTCAAGGAGGTGCGTGCGGTCATCGAGATGGCGCGCCGCCGGCTCCTCGAGGGCGAACAGACCGTCTTGTTCATCGACGAGGTCCACCGCTTCTCCAAGACTCAGCAAGACGCGCTGCTCGACGCCGTCGAGAACCGGATCGTGCTACTCGTGGCGGCCACCACCGAGAACCCGTCGTTCTCGGTGGTCTCGCCACTGCTGTCGCGGTCATTGGTACTGCGGTTGCGCTCGCTCACCGACGACGACGTGCGCGAGGTCTTGCGCCGGGCCGTCGCCGACGACCGCGGACTCGGTGGCCGGGTGAGTGTCACCGACGCCGCCTACGACCACCTCATCGCCGTCTCCGGTGGGGACGCACGCCGCGCGCTGACCGCGCTGGAGGCCGCCGCCGACGTGGTCACGCAGGAACATCCCGATGATGCCGGCACCCCCGCGCAGGTCGATCTCCCGGACGTGGAGGCGGCGATCGACAAAGCCGCCGTGCGCTACGACCGGGATGGCGATCAGCACTACGACGTCACCTCGGCGTTCATCAAATCGATCCGCGGTTCCGACGTCGACGCAGCTCTGCACTATCTGGCCCGGATGATCGCGGCCGGGGAGGATCCGCGCTTCATCTCGCGGCGACTGATGATCCACGCCAGCGAGGACATCGGGATGGCCGACCCGACCGCGTTGCAGACTGCGGTCGCCGCCGCCCAGGTCGTTGCCCTCGTCGGGATGCCGGAGGCCAAACTCGCGCTCACGCAGGCCACCATCCACCTGGCCACCGCACCCAAATCGGCTGGGGTGGTGGCGGCTATCGGAGCCGCGCTGGCCGACGTGGAGGCGGGCAAGGCGGGGGCGGTACCCGCGCATCTGCGCGACAGCCACTACGGCGGCGCCAAGAAAATGGGCAGCGGCGTCGGCTACCGTTATCCGCACGACGACCCGGACGGTGTTGTCGCGCAGCAGTATCCACCAGACGAGCTGGTCGGGGTCGACTACTATCACCCGACCGATCATGGTTTCGAGCGGGAGATCGGCCCTCGGGTGGGCAAGTTGCGTTCGATCGTGCGGCGCGCGACCCGTCGTTCTCGCGGCCGCTAGCGATACTGCCTCGCCCCGATGTTCCTGCAGCGCAGGGTATCCGGACGCACGCTCAGATCACTCGCAGACTGACGAGACGCTTGGTCGCGCGCGTCTGGGCGACGTAGAGGTCGCGCAGACCCGCCTCGCCGGTGGCTCGAATCGCCGCCGGGTCGACGATGATCACGGTGTCGAACTCGAGGCCACGCGCATCCGGTGCCGCGACGACGGTGGCCGCGCTCTGGGGGATTCGGGATTCCAGGAAGGCAGAACGATTCGTCGTGGCGACGACCCCGATCAGCTCATCCGGGTGCGCCTGCACGGTGTGCGCCACCATCTCCTCCACCGCGGCACCGATGGCATCGTCGGCCACGTCGACGATCCGCGGCGGCTCGCCGTGCCGGATCGAGCGCGAGGGCTGTTGATCGGGCGCGATCTGGCCGAGCAGGGATGCGCTCGCCGAGATGATCTCGGCGGTCGTCCGGTAGTTGACCGTCAGCGTGTGGCGGATGAACCGGTCGTCGACGAAGGGGCTCAGCGCATCGGCCCAGCTCCGGATCGTCGTCGCCGGCCCGGCCTGCGCGAGATCACCTACGATGGTCATCGAGCGCGCGGGGCAGCGACGCATCAGCGCCCGCCATCCCATCTCGGAGAGCTGCTGGGCCTCGTCGACGACCAGGTGACCGTAGATCGTCGGGGGACCTCCGTCGACGAGGGCGCGTGCTTCGTCGAGCAGGGCGAGATCGGCAGTGCCCCAAGGGTCGTCGTCGCTTGCACCCAGAAGTGAGATCTCTTCCGCCGAGACATCGGGCAGCACCTCGGTCAACGCATCGCGGTCGTTCAGGAAGCCGCGGACGACCTCGTCCGCGTCGAGTCGCTGCCATACCTTCGCGATCACCCGGTCGATGGCCCGATCCTCGAGGAGTTCCTCGCGGACACCCTCCCAGTCGATCTCCGAATCATCCGCGAGATCGGTGTGTGGCCGGTCGTCGGGGCCGAGGCGGTCCAGGTCGATACCTATCGCTTCGAGTTCTGCCTCGAACTCGGCGGTTTCCCGTGCGGAGCGTTGCTCCAGCTCGTTCACCAGGTCGTCGACGACGAACTCGGCGAAGAGTTCTCGGGCGCGGTTGTGGCCGACGCCGCCCTGCAGGGCGCGTCGTCGCGCGCCGTCGACAGTGCCGGAGTCGAAGACGATCGTGTCGCCGCCGATGGGGAATTGCAGCGAGGCGTGCCGTGGTTGGTGACGCTGCACCCAGCGGGAGAGACCCTCGGCCATCGCCACGCGGCCCTTGATGCGAGCGATGGAATCCGGTTCGGGCCGTGCGTCTTCTGTGCCGACGAGGTCTGCCATCGTCGCCAGTTGTACGTCGTTCTCGCCGAGAGACGGCAGCACCTCGGAGATGTAGGTGAGGAATCGCCGGTTCGGGCCGAACACGAGCACACCTCGATCGGCGACGGCGGGAAAGGCGTAGAGCACATACGCCGCACGGTGCAGGGCCACGATCGTCTTTCCGGTGCCCGGGCCGCCGTCGACGACCATGATCCCGCGATGGGGGGAACGTACGATCGCGTCCTGCTCGGACTGGAGCGTCGCCGCCGCATCCTGCATCCGGCCGGTACGGGCCGCGCTCAGCGCAGAGGCGAGCGGACCGTCGCCGACCACGTCTTCGGGCGTGGGCGCGCTGCCGTCGAGTATCTCGTCGGTGACGTCGACGACGTGCCGGCCGTCGAGCCGGACGTGCCGGCGTCGGCGCACCCCCATCGGAGCGGCCATCGTCGCGGCATAGAAGGGCCGCGCCGCCTCGGCACGCCAGTCGACCAACAGCAGTTCGTCCGACTCGGTGCGCAGACCGACACGGCCGATGTGCAGCGACTCTCGATGGCCGGAGGTATCGATACGTCCGAAACACAAGGACCGTTCGGCCGCGTGCATCCGGCGGACGTTCTCCGCTGATCTCGCGACCTCGAGGTCCCGCGCATAGCGGTCACCGGGATCGTCGACGAGTACCGCCAGAGCGCGCTCATGTGCGGTGCGTTCGGTACGCACCGTCTCGTCGAGGCGCTCGTACATCGCGTCGACGTGCCGCTGCTCCTCGTCGACCTGTGTGCTCGCCGTGTTCTGCCCGCTCATGTACGCGTCCTCCCGTCGACCGAAACGTCCACTATGGACAGTGGGTTCGCGAAAGACAAAGTTGATCTTCTCGTGAACGTGTGACCTCGTACGGGTTGTCGACACCGCGGGTGCTCGGTAAGAGTGTCCGGTGTGACACCGACCGACGCAGATTCTGACGCCGACACGTTCACGGTCGCCTCGTTCAATGTCAACGGGATTCGGGCAGCGCGTCGGCGCGGATTCGATCGTTGGCTGGCCGTCCGGTCGCCGGATGTTCTCGCAATTCAAGAACTGCGTTGTCCCGCATCCGAACTCGGGCACTTTCCCGGCTACTCGGTGGCTGCCGACGTCGGCGCCGTGGCCGGTCGCAACGGGGTGGCCATCCTGACCAGACAGACCGCAGCCGCAGTGCGGACGTGGGTGACTCATCCGCCCCGCGCCCGCGGTCTCGCCGAGTTCGCCGCGCACGGCCGATACGTCGAGGCCGACCTCGCCGATCGGGACCTGACGGTCGCCTGTCTCTACCTGCCGAAGGGCGGATTGCCCGCACATCTGCAACGGGCGGGCGCGATGCGGGACACACCGGACGGAGGGCTCAAGCATGAGCGCAAGCGGCGATTCCTCACGGCGTTCGCCCGCGAGCTCGACCGCAGTCGTCTCAATGCTCTACGCAACGGTCGCGAGTTCCTCCTCGTGGGCGACCTCAACATCGCGCATACGCAGCACGACGTGACCAACTGGCGGGCGGCCCGCACGATGGACGGATTCCTCCCGGAGGACCGCGACTGGTTCGATGCGGTACTGGGCAGGCGACGGCTGGTCGACGTGGTGCGACAGGTGCACGGCGACCGGCCCGGACCGTTGACATGGTGGAGCTGGGCCGGTCGATCCTTCACCAAGGACGTGGGCTGGCGGGTGGACCACCAGCTGGCCACACCCGGTCTGGCGCGCCGTGCCACCGAGGTCGTGGTGGACAAGGAACCATCGCCGGCCGAACGCCTGTCCGATCACGCTCCTCTCGCCGTGACCTACCGGGAGCACACTCCGGGCCCATTAGCCTCGGCCTTTCACGCTAATTGCGTGTCGTGAATGAAGAATGGTGCCCTGACCTGGGATGATTTGACTTGCGAA
>NZ_JBNCLY010000029.1:0-44021 GCF_049844915.1 Gordonia sp. DT30
CGGCATCCGTGGCTGATCCCACCCGCCACGGTCGATCCCCGACGACGACCGCTGCCGGCCTACAACCGGCGCACCCTCCACCTCGACAGCGCTGCCTGAAACCGGCCGCCTGACACCAGCCGCCTGAACTCAGCTGCTTGAAACCGCCCTACCCACAATGACTTTCTGACCCGCACCCGGCCTTCCGGGACCTCGACCGTTCGTTGAGAACTTCATAGGGCTCGGCCCCACGACTTCCGGGCCCACGACTGCCGGGCCGGCGCGACGTGGCGGAAGCCGCCGAACATGTCACCGCAGCGCGCGGTACTCGCTGCGTGCCGACGCGTCGAGGTGCTCGATCGCATAGCGCAGCGCGGTGCGTCCCATCTGCGCTGCGTTGACGTCGAGATATTCGGTGAGCGTGCGGGTTTCGACGCGCTTACCCATTTCGCGCAGCATCCACCCGAACGCCTTTTGGATGAGGTCGCGGCGGTCACCGATCACGATCGGCGCGACCGCCAGAGTGGCCGACGGGTCACCCGCCCGCAGGTGGGCGTGGGTGCCGACGATTCCGGTCCGTCGGTGCCACAGCCGCTCGTCGGCCACGAGCTCGAGCAGCAGCCCGAAGTCACCGCGGCGCAGGCACCACCGTCCGACGATCGGTGCGGCCGAGCAGTCGACGAGATCCCAATTGTTCACTCGCCCTTGATCGAGGGCAACTCGATAGTCGGCGACCCAGTCACCGGCCGCGGCGTCGTCGGCGCGTGCGCACTCGCCGTCCATCAGCAGCAGCGCCAGGAATCGGATTTCGTGGAATCGCGAGGTCAGCAGCTCGTTGACCGGTTCGCGGTCGATGCCGCGCCATCGTCGGGCGAGGGTCCGCAACTGTGGAACCGACACCCCGAGGAACTCATCACCCTCGCCGTAGCCGCCGGGTACGGCCTGCAGATAGCGGGCCACCCGGTCGGCCCGCACCGGATCGGCAAGGTCGGTGACCGACGCGACAACCTGTGCCGCAAGCGGATTCCGGGCCGGCCAGGTCACGACTGGTGGGGCGGGAGGACTTCGTCGATGGGCGTGGGGGTCTGCAGCTTGGCCCGGGACTTCATCACCGCGCCCGCCTTGCCCGCGCCGGCCACTGCGGTCAGGATTCCGTCCCGGGAGTAATAGGCCAGGAACCTGGCACCGTCGTCGCTGACGACGTGCACGTCGTCGTCGGGGCGGGGACGCCCGAGGACCTGGATCTTCACTCCGAACTGATCGCTCCAGAAGTACGGCACCGCGGCCTTGATGGGCGCGCGCGGTCCGCCGGCGATCGCGGCAGCGACCACTGCAGCCTGATCAACCGTGTGGTTCCAATGCTCGACGCGCCGGGCTGCGCCGCTCTCGTCCCGCCAGTTCGCGACGTCACCGAGCGCGTAGACATCGGCGGCACCGGTGCTTCCATCGGGGCCGCAGGCGATCCCGCCACCCGCCTCGCGTGCGGCGAGCTCGATTCCGGAGCCGGTCAGGTAGTCGGTGACCGGAATCGAACCGATGCCGACGACGACGATGTCGGCGGGTACGTCGGTGCCATCGGACAATCGCACCGCGCGCACCGCACCCGAGGGATCACCGACGATCTCGTCGACCCCGATAGCCGCACGGACGTCCACCCCGTTCGCGGTGTGCATACGGGTCACCAGGGCGCCGATCTGCGCGCCCAGCGCCAGGGCCAACGGGGTCGGCGCGGGCTCGACGAGCGTCACCTGCACGCCACGCGCGGTCAGGCTCGCCGCCACCTCACATCCGATGAAACCGGCGCCGATGACGACGGCCGTCCGCGCGGCGTCGATCTCGGCGCGCAAGACGACCGCGTCATCGAAGGTGCGCAGGGTGTGTACGCCGGTCAGTTTCTCGGCGCCGGGGAACTTGCGCGACGTGAGGCCCGTGGCCAGAACCAGCTGATCGTAGGCGATCTGCACGGCGTCGCCGCCACCGGTGCTCTGCACGGTGACGGCCTTGGCCTTCGGGTCGACCGCGGTGACCCGCCGGCCCAGACGCAGCGTGATCGACGAATCGCCGTAGAACTCGGCGGGTTTCAGATCGACGCGCTCGTCTTTGCCGAGCAGCACCGTCTTCGACAGCGGCGGCCGGTCGTAGGGTGCATACGGCTCGGCGCCGATCAACGTGATGGGCGACTCGTAGCCGTTGGCGCGCAGGTTCTCGGCGAGCCGGACGGCCCCGAGGCCGGCCCCGACCACAACCACTCCTGCTGCACTCATCGTCGTCCTACGCCCTCTCATGTCAGCGACTGATGACCCGCGTCAGCGAGTGACATCACCGACCTGTTGCATGTCGGCCAGAAGCCAGGTTCCGTTCACCTTACTCATGACCAACCACTTTTCATAAGGTGTATGTTCAGCGTTCCCCGATGCCGCGCCCGCACCGGCGGGGTCGGGTGCTGCGGGATCTGGCACGGTGACGGACTGGTCGCCGAAGGCCAGCACCCGCGCGCGGTCGGGATGGAACTCGCCGACCGCCACCCCGATCACGGTGACCGTCATCCGCGCCGATGCGGCGAGGGCTCCGGGCAGCACGACGTCGGCGCGGTCGGCGTCATAGCGCGCGAGCAGCGGGTCACTCAGATGTGTGCGGACCGTCGCGGGCGATGGCGCATGCTCGCCGCCGAAGGTCATCAGTGCGGTGATCGCGCTCGTCGCAGCCCGCTCGACGGCGGACCGCTCGGCGTCGGTGGGTCGTGGGGTCTGCCGATGTGCCTGGGTCCACGCGATGGCCGCGACCACGAGGGCCGCGACGATCAGCACGGCAGCACCGGCCATCGCCCGGCGGCCCCGCCGCGAGAACCGGCGTGACACCCGGTGTGGCCGGACGAGTGGGCGCACCCGGTTGCGCTGGGTCCAGGTGACTCCGAACCGCGTCATGCCGGCACCGCCGAGTCGACGAGCCAGCCACTGCCGGTGCGGGTCATACCGAACCGGAGGGTGAGGCGATCGGCTTGCGGATCCCCGCCCACGAGAACCGGATTCGATGCCTGCACCACCAGCAGCGCCTCGGCATGGGCGCCCGGGTCCGAGCCGCCTGGATCGCTGATGAGTCCGGCCGAGAGGACCCGGCCGGCGCTCGGTGCGGGTTGCGCGGCGATCGCCTCCGTCAGTGCGGGGCGCGCCCGTTCGAGCCGATCGTGCTGCGCGCCGGTGCTCCCGGCGAGCACCTTCTCGACGTAGGCGTCAGCGTGCGCCGGGTCGGAGGTGAGCATCGTGGTGGCCGCCGTCCGGGCGGCGGCGAGAACGTCGTCCTGGGTGTCGGTGCGCTCCTGTGCTCGGGCGCCGAGCACGGCGAGCACGATCGCGGCCGCCGCGAGCGCTACGGAGACGGCGGCACCGACGGCCAGACCCCCGCGTAGCCATCGCGAACGCGCGCGAGCGCGTGTGCGGAGGTCGGGGGCGGCGGCGATCCGGGCTGTCCGGGCCTCTCGAGTGGCCACTGCCACTCGCTCCTGGGCGCGTCGCAGCCGGGCCGAGGCACCAGAATCGGAGGTGCCGCGATCCTGTGCGGGAGTCCTCTTGTCACCGGCCGTCATTGCAGCACCTCGGCACTACGCAGTAACCAATGTCCTTCGGCCAGAACGAATCCGGCGCGCAACGTGAGATGGTCGGTGGTCTCCTGACCGCCGTCGGCGCGGGTCACCACGCTCGCGCGGACGAGGACGTCACCGTCGTCGGTGCCCGCGTCGATGACGGCCACCGAGTCGGGGCGCCAGCGGATGGCGGCGGTGCCGGTGGCGGGCGCGCGCCGCAGTTGCGCCGCGAACGAGCCCGCGAAGTCCGCGGCCACCAGCGATCGCGACCGCGCCCGGTCGGCCTGCCAGTCGGCTGCATCGACCGAGAAGACGGTGGCGACGATGCCGGCGGCCTGCGCCCGCAGCGTGTCCCGGTTGTCGGCGACGGTGCGATGATCGGCCAACGCCGACGCGGCCATCACCACCGCAGCGGTCAGTGCGGCCAGTACGAGCACCATCAGCGCCGACACGGCCAATGCCGCGCCGGGGGCGATGATACGTCTGGAAGTCCGGAATTTCATGGAAGGTATTGCACCGCCGCGACTTTGAGTACACCGGAGTCGTCGGTGACGGCCACCCGCAACCGGAATCTGCGGTCGGGAATCCGATGATCGGTCTGCTGATATCCGACGGTCGCGGCCACCAGAACGGTCGCCGACGTCGTGCTACGTGCGGTGACCCCGGTGCCGTCGACGGTTGCGGTGGCCGTGGTTCCGCTGCGGCGCACGAAAGCGGTGTAGGCGTCGGCAGATTGGGCGAACTCGTCATAGAAGGCGCCGGTCGCGTCGTCGAGAACCTGACGCACCCGATCCGGGGCGGTCGGGTTCGGACTCAGCAACAGCTCGACCACGTCGGTGGCCCGCGCCTCGAAGTCGGTGTCGGTGTAGGCATTCGCAGCGCGAACCCACATCACCACGCCCGTGGCGGCGGCGGCCACGGCGGCGACGAGCAGCAGCACCGGCATCGCCCACCACCAGCGGGGCACCGTCGGGAACGCGCCGGTGGCGCAGCGCACATCGTCGAGATCGTCGGCGGCGCGCCGCAATTCGCGGCGTGCCCGACGCTCATGCCGAACCGGGGGCGTTGCCCGCAGCGCAGGCCACCGCCCGGTCATCGCCGCATGCGCGCGTCGTAGTCGGCACGGGCGGCGCCGTCGTAGTCGAGGAAGATCCGGTCGAGGCCGGTCCGCCGGCGCGTCAGGCGCTTGAGTGCTTGCGGCAGCGCCGGATTGGTGTCGACCCACCGCATCGTGCGGGGCGCGGCGACGCGGGTACGCGGGGCGGCGATCACGCCGACCACGGCGGCGGCGACCACCTCCGGCTCGACCGTCTGGACGTAGCGGTTGGTCGTCAGTCCCGAGATCAGTCCGGTGCGGGTGAACGTCGGCATCACTGTGCTCACGCGCACCCCCTGCCCGGACAGCTCGGCGTCGAGCGCCTCGGAGAACTCGATGACCCCCGCCTTGACCGCGTTGTAGACCGCGAGGCCCGGCATCGGCAGCCGCCCGGCCACCGATGCAATGTTCACGATCTGCCCCGACCGGCGGGCCGTCATACGTTGTGCCGCAAGCTGACTGCCGGTGATCACGCCGAATAGGTCGATGTCGAGTGCGCGGCGGATCAGCGTCTCGTCGAACGAGAGAAAGGCACCGACCGGCATGATGCCTGCGTTGTTGACGAGGACGTCGATCGGCCCGACGCGCCGCTCGGTCTCGTCGAGGAACGACGCGAACACCGTCCGGTCGGTGACGTCGACCTCGACGCCCTCGACCCCGAGGTCGGCGGCGGACTTGGCGAGCACCTCGGCGTCGACGTCGCCGATCACGACGCGGGCACCGGCGGCGAGCAGTTGGCGTGCCGTCTCGAAGCCGATACCGCGTGCACCACCGGTGATCGCCACCACCTTGTCGCCCAAAACCTTGTCGCCCAAAACCCTGTTGCCCAAAACCCTGTTGCCCGTACCCCTGTTGCGAAGATTCATCTCATACTTCCCTCGGTGTGGTGCTGCGTGATGCTCGGCGCCGCGGTACCAGCAGTCACCAGATCATCGGCGCGAGGAACTTCTCGGCGAACTCGCGTACCCGCTCCGGCGCCTGCCGTGACTCGTCGGAACTCGGTGTCTCCAGGAAGGAGATGACCAGGCGCACATGGATTTCCACTGCCTCGAAAAGGTCCTGTTCGGGCATCTGCGCCCCGGCTGTGCGCAGTGTCGCGGCAACCCGGCCGGTGGCGACGTCGATGAAGAGTGCGGTGACCGACGCGGTGATCGGTGCCATGTCGTGGTCGGTGAGCACGAGCCGCCGCATCAGTGGTTCGTCGGCGATCATCACCGCGCCGGCGGCGAACGCCTCGACCACGGCGGCGCGCGGACCGAGACCGCGCACCGCCTCGTCGAGGCGGACCATGCCCCGCTCGTAGAGCTCCGCGGCAACACCGAGCAGCAAGGTCTCCTTGTTGGGGAAGCGGCGGTAGAGCGTCGAGCGCGACACCCCGGCCCGTCGGGCCACCTCGTCGACGTTGGCGCGTCGCACGCCGACCTCGGAGAACTCGGCTTCCGCAGCCGCGATGATCGCCGAATTCTGGTCGGCGGGGCTGTTGGTGTTGCGAACCTTGCGACTGCCTCGCCTGGTGATGCTGCCTGCGGGGTCGGCGCTGGCGGTCATGGCCCCTCCATTCGGTCGGTGCGATCTGGAACAGACCCTACGATATGTCTCTAGCGGCGTCGAGTTCCCGCTCAACGATTTCCTTCCCGCTCAACGAGATCGTCGAGCGGAAACGAAATGAGTGAGCGGCAATGCCGTGCACGCGGTCAGCCGATCCGATGACCGCGCTCGGCGAGGACGTGATGACAGCGTTCCAGCCGCTCGAACCACCATCGCCGACGCACCTCGTCGGCCAGGATCGCCGGGCCCTCGGGCGCAAGATCGTCGGGCGCGATCCAGCGCGGGGTGAGGTGGCCGTCGACGGGCCGGAACGGCTCGGTGACGTCACGCTCGAACAGCGTTCCGGTGCCGAGCCCGCAGGCGAGGTCGAGCTCGGGCAGCGCGGCGGCCGCAGCGACCCCCGCCGCGATGCCGACCGCAGAGTCGAGTGCACTCGAGACCACCACCGGCATACCGATTTCGGCGGCCAAGGCGAGCACCGCTCGCATACCACCGAGCGGCGCCACCTTGAGCACCGCGACGTCGGCGGCCCCGGCGGCGACCACCCGCATGGGGTCGGCGGCCTTGCGGATCGACTCGTCCGCGGCGATCGGGACGTCGACCGCCCGACGCACCTCCGCCAGTTCTTCGACCGTGGCGCAAGGCTGCTCGGCATATTCGAGGTCACCGATGGCCCGCAGCGCCGTGATCGCCTGTGGGACAGACCATTTGCCGTTGGCATCCACCCGCACCCGCCCGAGGACCGCGCGGGTGGCGGCAACCCGGGCGACGTCGTCGTCGAGCGTCTGTCCGGGTTCGGCCACCTTCACCTTGGCCGTCTGCGCGCCGGGATAGCGCGCCAGGATGCCTGCGACCTCCGACGCCGGCACCGCCGGGACCGTCGCGTTGACCGGCACCCGGTCACGAAGCGCAGGCGGTGGCCCGAGATAGGCGGCCTCGATACCGGCGGCCAGCCAGGGTGCCGACTCCTCGTCGTCGTATTCGACGAAGGGACCGAACTCGCCCCACCCAGCCGGCCCGCGGAAGACCATCAGCTCACGCGTCGTGATGCCCCGGAAGCGCGTACGCATCGGCAGGCTCAGCACCGCCGCGTTCTCGAGCAGATCCGCCGCCGACGGCATGTCCTCGCCTGCCACATCCATCCTCCGTCCCGACCGCCCGGGGTCGTCATTGGAACAATTATGGTCGATCGTTCCTTCATGCGCTAGAGTCTCGCCATGACAGTGAACCAGGGTTTCGATTCCGCGATCCGGGAGGCGGAGCCGGTCCTCGTGGAGGCCGTGACCGACGGGTCCGAACCCGACGACACGACGCCGCGCCCTCGCCTCGGCGCGGACTCACTCATCTGGAAGTTCTACGGCGACGTCCGCGGAGTTCTCGGCTTCCAGCGACTCGCAGGTACCGAGAACTGCATCGAACAGCTCGGCGAGGCCGTACTCGAGCACTCGGTGATCTTCGACGACTTCCTCGGACGCGCCCGCCGCACCGGCCCGCCGGTCATGCGGACCGTCTACAGCACCGAGCCGGCCAAGTGGGGCCGCACGGTCCGCGACTTCCACCGCGACATCAAGGGCACGATCAGCGACGGCTCCCGGTATCACGCACTCAATCCGGAGCTGTTCTATTGGGCGCACGCCACTTTCGTCGATCAGGTGCTCTACATCACCGACACTTTCATCCGCCGGTTGTCCGACGCCGAGAAGGAGCAGATCTTCGCCGAGAGCAAGATCTGGTACGAGCTCTACGGGGTCAGCCCCCGTAGCCAGCCCCAGACGTACGCCGAGTTCCGTGCGTACTGGGATGACATGCTCGAGCGGTTCGTGCCGCACCGAACCGTCGTCTACGCCACCGGCTACATCCGCAAGGGACTCCCGCGGCCCCCGCGCATTCCGGCGCCGGTGTGGCGTGTTGCGGCGGCACCGCTGAACGCCGCCATCGGCACCGTCGTCGTCGGAACGCTCCCGCCGCAGATGCGCGCGGTCTGCGGCCTACCCTGGGATACCAAGCACGAAAAGAACTTCCAGCGCTTTGCCGCACTCATGCGCGCACTCAACCCGGTGTTCAACCGGCTACCGCTGCGCCGGCTGTACCTGCCGTGGGCCGCCGAGGCCTGGGAGCAGGTCGGGGTCGACCCGCGCCGGCTGCACAACAGCCCAACGAAGTAGCACCGGGCCATGCGTCATCGACCGGCCAGGAAACTCCCTGCGGCGGCAGTGAATTCGCGGCGACGGTCCCGGTGCACCGAGTGTCCGGCATCGATCATCTGGAAGCGGGCATCGGGGACGTCGGCGGCCAGCGTCTGCAGATGCTCCGACGGCAGGAAGCTGCGGGGTCCGCCGGAGATGACCAGCGTGCGTGCCGACACGTCCGGCAACCGGTCCCACCACTGCGGTTCGGGACGTTCGAACGCCGCACCGACCTGCTCGCCGACCGCGCGATCGAACCGCACCACCGGCATCGGATTGAGCATCAGCCATCCCAGCCCGCGCAGTCGATCTCCGAAACCCGCTGAGGGAGCGATCTCTTCGTCGAGATCGGCCTGCCCGCGGGGCATCGGCGGCACCTCTTCGAGGACCAGCGAACGAACCCGTTCCGGATCATTCATCGCCAGCCGCAGCGCAGTGTGGGCGCCGAGTGAGTGGCCGACGACGTCGGCCCGGCCGATATCGAGGTCATCGAGCACGAAACGCAGATCGGCGGCAAAGGAATCCAGCGCATAATCGCCGGGTCGCCCGCTGCGCCCGTGTCCACGCAGATCCACCGCGAGCACCGAACGTCCGTCGCGGCGCAACGCCGAGGCGAACGACCGCCACGTGCTGTGATCACTTCCCATGCCATGCACCAGCAGCACCGGCGGCGCGGTATCGGCACCGTCTGGCGACGGGTCGACCCGGACCGCGAGTGCCAGGTCACCGACGTCGGTCGGTCGCTGCAACAACCGCATTCGCCCCAAGTTACCAGCGCCGGCGGCGGCGTCCGCGGTGGGCATCACCGTCGGCACGGTGGCCGATAGGCCATGCCGTGGACGTAGGTGTGCCATTCTTCGGTGGTGATCTGGTCGCCGGGCCGGTCGCATTGAGCGCCGATGATCGCATCGGGGCTCAGCTGCCAGGTCTCGATCGCCCCCGTCTCGCCGGCCGCGATGATCCGGTCACCCGGGGCGAACCGGACGTCGTACACGCGCCCCGGGAAGGAGCGCAACACCACCTCGGCATGCCCGCCGTCGGCCAGGTTCCACACCCACACCTCGGAGTTGCCACCGCCGGCGACGATGTGGGAGCCGTCCGCGGAGAAGCCGGCGCTGTAGAGCTGCCCCGCCGGCCCCGACAGCGACACCACCGTGTGCGGCGAATTCGGGTGCGACACATCGGCGACGACGACCCGACGTTCCTCCGACGTCGCCACGATCTGCTTGCCCGACGCGTCGAACCGCACGGCCAGAGCAGCGCCGTGGAAACGGATCGGATTCCGATATGCCTTCGGCGCAGCGGGATTGCTCACATCGATCAGCCGCACGGCCCCAGTGGACGTGGCCGCCGCGAGTGTGTGGCCGTCCGGACTCAACGACGTCCACCACACCCCACCGCCGGCATCGAAGGTCGACACCACCTTGGGTGCCGTCAGGTTCGCCGCGTCGATCACCGTGATCGTGTTGCTGTCGGTGGCGCCGGTCACCGCCACATGTGACCGTTCGCTGTAGTCGACGGTCTCGTTGAGGGTCCGCTGCGCATCCACCGAACCGACCAGATGCGGATTCGCCGGATCCGACATGTCGGCGAATTGCACCGCGCCGGTGACCGTTCCGATCGCCGCGGTACGCCCCGACGCGGTGAGCGTCACCGCTCCCGAGTAGACGATGCCGGCCGGCGGCACCAGATCCGGTCCGGCCCGGTGCAACCCGTCGGGCGCGACATTCCAGTCCGTGATCCGGCCATCGGTACTGGAGTCGGCCGCCAGCAGCCGCGTCGTCGTGCCGTTGGCCGGGATCTGATAGACATTGTTGGGGCCGACCACGGTCATATTCGACACCGGCGGCCAATCCTGTACGCGCCCATCGTCACTCGACGCGATCACATGATCTCCGGCGAACACCGCCGCTACCGGATTCGATGATCCCGTCAGCACCCGCGGTGACGCCGACGGGTTCGTCGTATCGAAGATGCGCAGGGTGTTGTCGGCGCCGGCACCGGCGATCTCGGTGCCGTCGGCATTGACGGCCACTGCGGTCACATAGCTCTCGAAACCGCCGAAACCAGCGGACTTTCGGGGCTGCGCGGGGTCGGTGACGTCGAAGACGTCGATGACCCGACTGCGCAGCGCCGCGACCAGCCGGGTGCCGTCGGGCGTGTACACCAGGCCCTGGGCCAGTTCGTTGTCGCGCCACGCGTCGAGCGGGATCTCGCCGGCCGGCACGATCGCGTCACCCTCGATATGCCATAGATCGATGCGGCGATTGGCGCTACTCGTCGCCAGCGAGCGGCCGTCCGGACTGAATGCGGCAGCGCCGGCGACTCCGGACACCTTGTCCGGCAAGGCAACCGGACGCCACGTTCCACCCGAGTCCACCCACGCCTGCACGCCGGTGTCTGGCACGTCGGCGACCACGAACCGTCCGTCGGGGCTGACCGCGATCGCGTTGACGTCACCGCGCACATCCGGGAAGTCGAAGGCACGGACCGGATGTGCCGGATCGGCGACGTTCCATGCGGTCAGCGTGTTTCGGCCACCGAGCAGAACCGTTCGGGTTCCGGGCAGGATTCCCACCCCACCGAGCCGGCCGCCACCACCGGGCGCCCAGAATGTCGCGATGAGCCGGTCGATCCCGTGGTCGGACACGTCGAACAACCGGACCTGCCCACCGCCGCCGGCGGCCACGAGCAGCCGGCCCGAGCGCGCCAGCAGCACCGAGCCACCCTCGCCGACATATCGGTCGGGCACGCCATGACCGGTCGCGTCGATCAGCCGGGACCGAGCCTCCAGCGTCGGTGAGGTCTGGAAGGCGACCATCGCCACCTGTGCGGCGAGGAAGGGATCGCGTGCCTCGAGTTCGGTCGACTGGATCGCCAACTGCCGGCTCAGTGCCGCGTTCTTGGCGTCCTCGGCCTCTTCCCGATCGGAGACGGCGTGTAGGCCGGTGATCACCGCGGCCACCGCGGCGATCACCGCGACGAGCCCGAAGATCCCGGCGACCAGGGCGATCCGGCGGAGTTGGCCGGTGCGCCGACGTTCCTGCTCGTCCTGCGCGCGGACCCGGGCCTCGCCGGCGGCCAGGAACTGCCGGCTCGCCGGATCCAGCGCGACATCGTCGGCGGCGACAAGGGGCCGGAACATCTCCAGTCGCGCCCGCATGGGCAGCAGATCGTCGGGACGCGCGTTGGCCTCCCACTGTTCGCACAGCGCTCGCAGCCGCCGTCGGAGCAGGAGTCGCTCGCGGTCGGCGTCGATCCACTGGTCCAGTCGCGGCCACGCCGTCAGCAACGCCTCGTGGGCGACCTGGGCGGCCGACGACGTCAGCGTGACCAATCGCGCCGCGGCGAAGGTGTCGAGCACCTGCCGGTTCATGCCCGACGGATCGTCGGCCGCCAGATCGGCCAGCCGGACGGTGCGCCGGGTCACGGTCTCCTCGTCGACGTTGACCATCTCCAGGAGGATGCGCCGGGCCGCCGCCTGGTGCGCGGGATCGAGCGAGCCGAAGACCGACTCGGCCGTCTGCTCGACCGCACCCGAGATCCGGCCGGTCGACACATAGTCACGCACCGTGAGGCGCCGGCCGTCGGACTTCTCCCACGTCGCCCGCAGCGCATGCGACAGCAGGGGCAGCACCCCGGCGCCGACGGTCGCGCGCGTGGACGGCGCCACGTCGTCGAGCAACATGGTGACGAGGTCGTCGTCGACGCTGAGTCCGGCGGCCTCCGCGGGTGCCACGATGACCTCGCGCAGTTGCTCCGGCGACATCGGGGCGACGAGTAGCTGCGAGTCGGCGAGCACCGACGCGAGCCCCGGACCGGCGGCCGCGCGCTCGTAGAAGTCGGCGCGCAGCACGCCGAGGACCACTGTGCGACGTCGCGACAGAAAGTCCGCCAACCCCGCCGACAGCTCGAGCCGGGCCGCCCGGTCGCCCTGCGTCCACAACTCCTCGAGTTGGTCGATCACCAGCAGCACCGGCTCGTCGGCCCGTGTCTCGTCCTGCGCCCCCGCCTTGTCCAGTTCCCCTGACTCGTCCAACTCCGCGACCGCCTCGGCGAGGGCGCCGGCCGGGTCGTCGCCGGGCACCATGACCGTCGCGTGCCACTGCGCGAACGGCTCCTGCGCACCGATGCGCGGTAGCAGGCCCGCCCGCACCAGTGAGGACTTGCCGGCTCCCGATGCCCCGACCACGGCCACTTGCGGAGTGCGCCCACGACTCACCGGCGATGCTCGCCTCGGTCCCCGGGGTTTCAGGAAGCCGGCGGTGCACCATCTGTGCCAGGCGATCGACCATCTCGTCGCGGCCGAAGAACCATGCGCCGTCGTCGGCGGAGAACGGGGCGAACCCTCGATACGGCGACACGGCCGCGGCCTTCTTGCGGGCCCGTCGGGACGACCGTTCGGCAGCCGCCCACCACCGGTCGACGTCCGTCGGATCGACGACGCCGCACGCGTGCAGCACCCGCTCGAACATCTCGCGACTAGCGCCGGTGGGAGCATGCTGCCCGGCGAACCAGCCGGCGACCGTGCCGAGCAATGCGTCGGCGTCGCCGGCGACCTCGCGGACGCTCAGCCCGGAGCGCTCCCGGAGGCCGGTCAGCGCCCGCCCCAGATCGTCGCGGCTGTGAACGGCATCGGGTCCCATGGCGAGAGCGGTCCTGTCGTCGGGCCAGGTTCGCCCTGGTCAGCGTATCGAGAAATGTATCGACTTCCGATTCTGGACCGATCAGACGCGCCTGCGCACGACAACCTATCCACTATTGGTCCACGCGGACGACACCGCGTGCATCTGCGCATCGCCGGATCGGGCCGCGGCGCGCCATCCCCAGGAGGTTGTCATCATCCCCGGTACGCAGGATCCGCCCTCGATGCGGCGGCCGGTCTCCGACCATCGCTTGTGTCAGCTACATCCGGCGAGTCGCCCGATGGTGCGGCACCCGCGACTGTCCCGCCGCGAGATCGAAGTTCTCGTCGCGTGGTTGCGGGCCGAGTCCAAGCAGGAAGCCGCCATGTCGTTGTTCATCAGCGTGTCGACGGTCAGTACCCACGTCGCCCGCATCCGCACGAAATACGAGTCCGTCGGTCGCGCCGCGACCACCAAGTCGGCGCTCTTCGCGCGCGCCATCCAGGACGGGTACGTCACGCTCGACGACTGGTGAACACCTGCCGCCCCGATCCGGTGGGCAGAGCTCCCGACACGGATACGAGCACCGTCGACGACGTGGTACCCGACGCCCTCGTGAGGGTCGGGGTGCCACGTCGTCGACGGTGATCGGCAACGCAACCGCCGATCAACACCGGCAAGACGCCGCATCCCCTGTCGGCGCCTGTCCGGTGATCAGCGGTCTCGGAACCATCCGGCGTTCTTCGCCCGCCAGACCATGTCCTGCCAATAGCCCCAGGTGTGCGTGCCCACGTTGGGGAAGTCGGTGGTGATCGGAATGCCCTCCAGTGATGCGGCGATCTGGAACGAGCGGCTCTGAGCCAACGCCACCGCCTCGAGCGGAGTGCCCTTGACCGCGTCGACGGCGTTGGTGTTGTAGCGTCCCCACGCGGCCGATCCGGCGGCAACCCGGATCTTCATGCCCCGCATGCGCGGCAACTGGACCAGGGCGTCGTTGGCCTGCCAGCGTGCGTTCCACGGTGGACCCCACATCGCGTCGGCGCTGAACGGCCCGAGCCCGGCCTCCACTCCCGCATCGATCAACGCGAGCCGGATCGCCTCGCGCATCGTCGGCGCGGACAGGTTCACATATCCCGACATCGAGAACACGTGCGAGATCCGGTTGCGGTGATAGGCGCCGTAGATCATCGCTGATCCGCCGCCCATGGAGATGCCCATCATGGCGTACTTGCCCCGCGGCCCGACCGCGAGCCCGCGGGCGTCGAGAGCCGCCACGATCCGGTCCAGCCGGCATGTCCACTGATAGCGGTACTTGATCTTGTTGCCCGGGCTGGCCGACTCCCAGTTGGTGTAGAAGCTGGCGATGCCACCCACGGGCTCCACGACGTTGACACCGGAATCGGCCAGCCGCGCGATGTTCGTCTCGTGCCGCCAGCCGCTCATGTCGTTCGTGGCGCGCATTCCGTCCAGGGCGATGACGGTCTTGTAGTTGCCCGACCGCGCCCAGATGTCGACCGGACTCGCCGGCATGCCGCACCCACCGACCGAGATCCGGTTCAGCGACGCCGCATCGGCATCACCCACCCCAGCCGACACCGACACCACCACGGCTGCCGACACGACCGCAACAGCCAGCACCCGCCGGCCCACGCGACGTTGGACCGACCGCCTCAGAATTGAACGCACCCAGGGACATTAAGTCGATGACGTCCCCTCGAGCCAGAGCTGTGACCACAGGGCTCCGACATTGAGACCAGTCGGTTACCCAAGTGGCAATTGGGGCAGGATGTTACTAATGTGACTGGCGAGGTGTACCGATCGGCGTTGGACACGCCTTGTGCCGTAGATCGGTGTCAGCATGTGGCACCGATCTACGGCACAAAGGTTATGGGTACGAAAAAGGCGCCCCACCCGCTTACGCGGCTGGAGCGCCTTTTTGCGACTCAGTGGGTCAGAGTCACTTGTTGATCTTCGTGACCCGACCCGCACCGACGGTGCGGCCACCCTCGCGGATGGCGAAGCGCAGGCCTTCGTCCATGGCGACCGGCTGGATGAGCTTGACGCTCATCTCGGTGTTGTCGCCCGGCATGACCATTTCGGTGCCCTCGGGGAGGGTCACGACGCCGGTCACGTCGGTGGTACGGAAGTAGAACTGCGGACGGTAGTTGTTGAAGAACGGGGTGTGACGGCCGCCCTCGTCCTTGGACAGGATGTAGGCCTGGCCCTCGAACTCGGTGTGCGGGGTCGTGGTACCCGGCTTCACGACGACCTGGCCACGCTCGACGTCCTCACGCTTGAGGCCGCGGAGCAGCAGTCCGGCGTTGTCGCCTGCCTGCGCGGAATCGAGGAGCTTGTGGAACATCTCGATGCCGGTGACGGTGGTCTTGGTCGACTTCTCGCGGATGCCGACGATCTCGACCTCCTCGTTCACGTTGACCTCGCCGCGCTCCACACGACCGGTGACCACGGTGCCGCGGCCGGTGATGGTGAAGACGTCCTCGACGGGCATCAGGAACGGCTTGTCGGTCTCGCGAACCGGATCCGGGATCGACTCGTCGACCGCATCCATCAGGTCCTCGACGGACTTGACCCACTGCGGGTCGCCCTCGAGAGCCTTGAGCGCCGACACCTTGACGACGGGGGCATCCTCGTCGAATTCCTGGGCGGCCAGCAGTTCGCGGACCTCCAGCTCGACGAGCTCGATGATCTCGTCGTCGTCGACCATGTCGGCCTTGTTCAGGGCGACCAGGATGTAGGGCACACCGACCTGACGGGCCAGCAGCACGTGCTCACGGGTCTGCGGCATCGGACCGTCGGTGGCGGCGACCACGAGGATCGCGCCGTCCATCTGGGCCGCACCGGTGATCATGTTCTTGATGTAGTCGGCGTGACCGGGTGCATCGACGTGCGCGTAGTGACGCTTGACGGTCTCGTACTCCACATGCGAGATGTTGATCGTGATGCCACGAGCCTTCTCTTCGGGAGCCTTGTCGATCTGATCGAACGCGAAGCTCTTGTTGAGCTCCGGGAACTTATCGTGCAGGACCTTGGTGATGGCCGCGGTCAGGGTGGTCTTGCCGTGGTCGACGTGACCGATGGTGCCGATGTTCACGTGCGGCTTGGTCCGCTCGAACTTCGCCTTCGCCACTTGATTGTCCTCCTGGACTTGTTGCTCTGCTGGGCGGATCCCAGCAAGGGTTTCTTCTTACGTTGTTCGCGCCGTGTCACCACGACTCATGCGTCGTGGGCGCTTCGCCAAAACCATTGGCCGAGTACGGATTTACTCGCCAGTGGCCTTCGCGATGATTTCCTTCGACACGTTCGCCGGAACTTCGGCGTACGAGTCGAACACCATGGAGTAGTTCGCCCGGCCCTGAGTCCGCGACCGCAGGTCGCCGATGTAGCCGAACATCTCCGACAGCGGAACCTGCGCCTTGACGACACGTGCACCACTGCGCTCCTCCATGGCCTGGATCTGGCCACGGCGGGAGTTCAGGTCGCCGATCACGTCACCCATGTAATCCTCCGGGGTCGTGACCTCGACGGCCATGATCGGCTCCAGGATCACCGGGCTCGCCATCCTCGCAGCTTCCTTGAGAGCCTGCGAACCAGCGATCTTGAAGGCCATCTCCGAGGAGTCGACGTCGTGGTACTGACCGTCGAGCAGTGAGACCTTCAGGTTGACCAGCGGATAACCGGCGAGCACACCGTACTGCATCGCGTCCTGCGCACCGGCATCCACCGACGGGATGTATTCGCGCGGCACGCGGCCACCGGTCACAGCGTTCTGGAATTCGTAGGTCGCACCGTCCTCGGCGTCCACGAGGGGCTCGAGTTTGATGATGACCTTGGCGAACTGGCCGGAACCACCGGTCTGCTTCTTGTGCGTGTACTCGTGCTTCTCGACGGTCTTGCGGATCGTCTCGCGGTAAGCCACCTGCGGCTTGCCGACGTTCGCCTCGACCTTGAACTCGCGACGCATGCGGTCGACGAGGATGTCGAGGTGGAGCTCGCCCATACCGCCGATGACGGTCTGGCCGGTCTCGTCGTCGAGCCGGACCGAGAAGGTCGGGTCCTCTTCGGCGAGCTTCTGGATCGCGGTGCCGAGCTTCTCCTGGTCGGACTTGGTCTTCGGCTCGATCGAGACGTTGATGACCGGGTCCGGGAAGCTCATCGACTCGAGCACGATCGGTGCGCTCGAATCACACAGGGTGTCACCGGTGGTGGTGTCCTTGAGCCCGATCATCGCGTAGATGTGTCCGGCCCAGGCCTCGTCGACCGGGTTCTCCTTGTTGGCATGCATCTGGAACAGCTTGCCGATGCGCTCCTTCTTGCCCTTGGTGGCATTGAGCACCTGGGTGCCGGCCGAGATGTGGCCGGAGTACACGCGCACGAAGGTGAGCTTGCCGAAGAACGGGTGCGAGGCGATCTTGAACGCCAGAGCCGAGAACGGCTCGTCGGCGCTGGGCTTACGAGAGAGGATCTCCTCCTCGTTGCCCACCGCGTGGCCCTCGACGCTCGGCACGTCCAGCGGGGACGGCAGATAGTCGATGACCGCGTCCAGCATCGGCTGCACGCCCTTGTTCTTGAAGGCCGAGCCACAGATCACCGGGTAGTACTCACGCGCGATGGTGAGCTTGCGGATGGCGCCCTTGATCTCGTCGACCGAGAGCTCCTCGCCACCGAAGTACTTCTCCAGCAACGCCTCATCGCTCTCGGCGACGGTCTCGAGCAGCTTCTCGCGGTACTCGGCGGCCTTGTCGACGAGGTCGGCGGGGATCTCCTCAATGGTCGGCTCCGCGCCGATCTCGACGGTGCCACGCCAGGTGATCGCCTTCTGCTCGATCAGGTCGACGACGCCGTCGAAGTTGTCCTCGGCACCGATCGGCAGCTGGAGAACCAGCGGCTGGGCACCGAGACGCTCTTCGATGGTGCGCACCGTGAAGTAGAAGTCCGCGCCGAGCTTGTCCATCTTGTTGACGAAACAGATACGGGGCACGTCGTACTTCTCGGCCTGCCGCCAGACCTGCTCGGACTGCGGCTCGACGCCTTCTTTGCCGTCGAACACGGCGACGGCGCCGTCGAGCACGCGCAGACTGCGCTCCACCTCGACGGTGAAGTCGACGTGGCCCGGGGTGTCGATGATGTTGATCTGGTTCTTGTTCCAGAAACAGGTCACCGCAGCGGAGGTGATGGTGATCCCCCGCTCCTTCTCCTGCTCCATCCAGTCGGTGGTCGATGCACCGTCGTGGGTCTCACCGATCTTGTAATTGACACCGGTGTAGAAGAGGATTCGCTCGGTGGTGGTGGTCTTGCCGGCATCGATGTGCGCCATGATGCCGATGTTGCGAACCTTTTTCAGGTCGCTGAGCACTTCCTGTGCCATCTAATTCCCTCCGGGAATTGTCATAGGACTAAAGACTGTTTTTTCGAGGCCGCGGCTCCGCCGCCCACCCTCGCAAGCTCGGGTGGTCACCAGCGGTAGTGTGCGAACGCCCGGTTGGCCTCGGCCATCTTGTGGGTGTCCTCACGGCGCTTCACGGAGGCGCCGAGACCGTTGGATGCGTCGAGCAGCTCGTTGGCCAGTCGCTCGACCATCGTCTTCTCACGACGCTGCCGGCTGAAGGTCACCAGCCAGCGCAGTGCAAGGGTGTTGGCGCGGCCGGGCTTGACCTCGATCGGCACCTGGTAGGTGGCACCGCCGACGCGGCGGCTCTTGACCTCGAGGGTCGGCTTGACGTTGTCGAGAGCACGCTTGAGGGTGACGACCGGATCGGTACCGGTCTTCTCGCGCGCCTGCTCGAGCGCGCCGTAGACGATGCGCTCGGCGGTCGACTTCTTGCCGTCCAGCAGGATCTTGTTGACCAGCTGGGTGACCACGGGCGAGCCGTAGACCGGGTCGTTGATCAGGGGACGCTTGGGTGCGGGTCCTTTACGTGGCATCGCTGATCAGTTCCCCTTCTTGGTGCCGTAACGGCTACGGGCCTGCTTGCGGTCCTTGACACCCTGGGTGTCGAGCGAACCGCGGATGATGCGGTAACGCACACCCGGCAGGTCCTTCACACGACCACCGCGCACCAGGACCATCGAGTGTTCCTGCAGGTTGTGGCCCTCACCCGGGATGTAAGCGGTGACCTCGACGGCACTGGTCAGGCGCACACGGGCGACCTTGCGCAGCGCGGAGTTCGGCTTCTTGGGGGTGGTGGTGTAGACGCGGGTGCACACGCCGCGACGCTGCGGGCTCCCCTTGAGGGCTGCGGTCTTCTTCTTCGCAGCCTTGTCATGACGGCCCTTGCGGACCAGCTGATTGATCGTTGGCACTTAAGTGTTTTCTTCCTTTGTCGGCACGTCCGTCCGCACACCGGGTGCGACGGTTCGATGTTGTTGTCGTCGTGGTTTGTGCTCCGGGCAGGCCGCCCGATCGCGAAGAACGTGATCCGGCGGCTTCCACAACTCGCCCCACCAGAGCGTCAGCCCTGGTCAGTACAGTTATCGCTACCCCGAGGTCGGGCGTGTCAGACGCTCGACTGCGGATTCGCTTGTCAGTCCGCATCCCCATCGCATGGGCAGGAGTACCCAGACGATTCACTACCGTCGACACCTCTCGGCTGCGTCGGCAGGGCACGCGAACTGGCCCAGCTGTTGCCAGGCACCGACGATCCACTCTACCGATGGGGTTCACCCAGGTCAAAAATCGGATCCAGAAGATCAACGTGGCGGCAACACCGGATGATCGGCAGGTGATCGACTGCCGCTTGTCAACGCCATGACCTGGCCGGACATTCCCACGACAGCCCGCAGGCCGTCGTCACCGGTGTTCTGTTCGGCGGTCAATAACCGAGGAAGGTCTTCAGGACAACGATCACACCGGCGAGGCCGGCGGCGACCAGGCCGGCGATCACCATGCCGAGATCGAGCCGGTTGCCGCGCACCCGTTCGGTGACGATCTGGATCGACGCGATCCGCAGCACGATGATCCCGCCCGCGATCAGTTGTGCGGCGTCGGTCGGGATGAGGCCGTGATACCCGAGGACCAGGACGATGGCGGGCCAGATCGCCGACGACGCGATCGGGACCGCATCGCGCAGCTCCTCGAACACCTCGCGGCGGGCGGCCTGCCGGTGCGCATCATCGCCGGCGTGACGCCCATGGTGGTCATCGGCCCGATGCGCCTCGGGGATGTTCGCGCGGGCGAGCAGATCGGCGAAGACGTGCGCGATATAAGTGGTCACACCGGTTCCGACGACGATCAGCCCGGCATGGCCGTCGTAGATGGACTCGCCGGAGGCCACCACCACGGCGGCGAGCACGAGGATGTTGCCGTACACGTAGGCCGACAACCGGGATGCGGCGCGGTGCGCGGGCAACGGCCCGCCGCGACGCTCGGTGAGCATCCCGTACCACCGGGCCGGGCGCCGTCGCGCCGCGCTCACTGCGCGGGCGGAGCGGACTGGGGCAGCGTCGCGCGTGTGCCGCCGCGCCGGGCGGGATTCGACGGCGGCGGGACCATCGGGCCGATGTCGCCGTCGGGGGCGTCGTCGAGGTCGACGACGACGGGCGCGTGATCGCTGGGTTTGGTGCCCTTGCGGGCAGCCCGGTCCACCCAGGCGGCGGCCACCCGGCCGGCGGTGTCGGCGCCGGCCAGGACGAGGTCGATGCGCATGCCGAGGTCCTTGTGGAACATTCCGGCACGGTAGTCCCAGTAGCTGTAGACACATTCGGACGGCCACCGCGCGCGCACCACGTCGGTCAGTCCCAGACCTTCGAGACCGCGCAGCGCCGACCGCTCGGGTTCGGTGACGTGGGTATGACCGACATAGGCCCCGGGGTCGAACACGTCCGCGTCGGCGGGCGCGATGTTGATGTCGCCGCACAGCATCGTCTGTGCGGCCTCCGGCGCGACCGCCTCCCGCAGCCGCTCGAGCCACGCCAGTTTGTAGTGGTAGTGATCGGAGTCGGGGGTGCGGCCGTTGGGGACGTAGAGCGAATACACGCGCACGCCCCCGCAGATCGCCGACACCGCCCGCGCCTCGGGCGCCGACTCTGGCTCGGGATAGCCTGGGGCGCCGTCGAATCCGCGGCGGACCTCATCGAGTCCGACCCGCGACAGGATCGCCACCCCGTTCCACTGCCCTTGGCCCACATGGGCGAACTCGTAACCGCGGTCGGCGAATTCGGGTCCGAGGACGGTGTCGAAGACGTCGTCGGACAGTTTGGTCTCCTGCAGGCACACCACGTCCGGACGCCGCTCGTCGAGCCAGGGCAGAAGTCGCGGAATCCGCTGTTTGACGGAGTTCACGTTCCAGGTCGCCACGCGCATGCCGACAACGGTAGTCGGCGCTCCACCCCGATGGGCGCGGCGGGACTTCGGCGCAAACCGCGATGGTCAGCGGTGGCCGGGTGTGTAATACAGGCCATGGTCCCTCGTTCCCGCGGCGTGCTCGCCACAGTCGTCTTACTGGTGGCCCTCGCGTCGACGGCGTGGGGCGTGGGGACCGCGGACGCCGCCACCGCGGCCTGGGACGGTCAATGGTCCCTGACCCGCTACGCCGCCTCGAAGTTCGGCACGAGCCTCGCCGCCCGGCAGCACGAACCCGACTTCGCCGACACCTACACCTTCGACACCGCGTGCACCCACGGCAGGTGCGTCGCCACCGTCGTCGCCGGCCCACCGGCGGCGAACACCACCATTCCGCGGCCGCCGCACTACACCTGGAACGGCACGAGCTGGGTCGAACACTTCGCTTGGCAATGGGATTGCTACATGGGGCCCGGCGTGCCCAAGGTGTACGCACCCGCGCATTCCGACGCCTTCTACACCCCCATGCCCGACGGCACCAAGCGCGGGATCTGGACCACCACCATCGACAGCGGGCCGTGCCGCGGCACCGTCACGATGGCCGTGATGGCCACCCGCGTCGGCGGCGGTGGTGGTTTCGGCACCGGTTCCCTCGCGGGATGATCGACGCCGCGCCTTCTTGCAGCGCAGCCTGAGAATTTAACGCCGGGCGTTATTGACGGGATACGTTATAAGGTGGTTGTGTGATCAGGTCGTTCGGCAACAAGGACACCGAACGGCTGCCGCCGGCCCGGAGGAGGTGGAGATCGTTGACTACCACTGACAAGCTTGCGCCGATTCACCCCGGCGAGGTCCTCTTGGAGGACTTTATCGAGGGGCTCGGCATCACGCAGCACAAACTCGCGGTGTCGATCGGTGTTCCGCCGCGGCGGATCAACGAGATCGTGCATGGCAAGCGGTCGATCACCGCCGACACCGCCCTGCGGCTCGGGAAGTACTTTGGGACGTCTGCGCAGTTCTGGCTCACCTTGCAGACGCATTACGACCTGGATCTCGCCGAGGATCGTGTGGCAGATCAGATTGCGGCGATCACGCCGCTCGAGGTCGCGTGACTCGTATCTTCACCCCGACACCGCCGGGGCCCCGGGTGGCGCCCCGGCCCGGGGCAGCCTGGGGCACCGTCGAATCCGCGACACGTCTGATCAGGTCCGCCCCGTTGGCCACGCGCATGCCGACACCGGTGGCCCGCCGGATTGCGCGCCCCTTCGCGGCGCGTGTGCCCCCGGGACACCGCAACGGGATTGATCCCCCGAACGGATGAATCGGGCATGGTCGTGCCTGCCCGAATGTGCCAAGGTTTTCCGTACAGGTCGCCATCGCTGATCAGAGGCACACCCATGGCACTACGAGCCGGTTCCACCTTCGCCGGGTACACCGTCGTCGCGCCACTGGGCGCGGGCGGTATGGGCGAGGTCTACCTCGTCGAGCACCCCCATCTGTTGCGCCGTCAAGCGTTGAAGGTGATCTCCCGGGTCGGTGCGGGCAATGACGAATTCGCGCGGCGTTTCCTCCATGAGGCCCGTACCGCTGCCTCCCTCGATCATCCCGGCATCATCACCGTGCACGACTTCGGGTTCGTCGACGGGACACCGTGGTTCACGATGGGCTACATCGACGGCGAGGATCTGAGCATCGCCCGACTCACCCGCGACGAGGCCATCGCCGTCCTCGAGCGCGTCGCCGATGCCCTCGACCACGCCCATGCGCAAGGCGTGGTCCACCGCGACATCAAGCCCGCGAACATCGTCCTCACCCGTTCGACGACGACCGGGGCCATCGATCGTGTCGTCGTGCTCGACTTCGGCATCGCCAAACTCGCGGGCGACGACGCAACCCCCTTGACGGCGACCAATGCGATCATCGGGACACTGGCCTACTGCGCCCCCGAGGTCATCGAGGGCGGGGCGGCCACTCCGCGCTCGGATCAGTACTCGCTTGCCTGCACCGGATACCAATTGCTCACCGGCACCACGCCTTTCAGCGCGTCGGCGCCGGCCGCGCTGATGCGGGCCCACCTCGATCGGCCGGCGCCGCGCCTCGGTGTCGGCCATCCCGACCTCGCCGGTCTCGACCCGGTCTTCGCCACCGCGCTGGCCAAACATCCCGAGGATCGCCACCCCGACTGCCGGAGCTTCGCCGCGGCCCTGACAGCGACGCCACCGGGGGAGGCGACGACGGAGTCGGCGACGGAGTCGACAAGGGCCGCGACGACGGCCCTCACCCAGCGGATCCGATCCGCACCGCCGATCGGTCCGACCGGCCGGACCACCCGCCGGCAGCGCACCCGCAGCCGCAACACCGCGGCGATGGTCTGCGCGGCGCTCGTCGCACTCGCGGGTATCGCGATGACGGTCGGCAGCATGCTGGCATGGGTGACGGTCGGCCTGACCGACGCCGCCGGAATACATCGCACCTACGTGGTCACCGGCCTCGGATCCGTGCGTACCGGCGGCGGTGCCGGGCCCTTCGACCCGCTGTCGGTCGCGCAGTACGACAACCCGGGCCTGCCGACGTTGGTCTGTGGTCTGCTGCTCGTCGCCGCCGCGCTTCTCTTCGCCCTCCGACGGCTCGCACTCGTGGGGGTGCTCGCCGCGGTCCTCGTCGGCGCCTGGGCCGCGTTCCTCGCCGCTCGTGCTCTCGGCGATCCCTGGCAGTCCGTCGCCGGCGCCGATCCCGCACTCGCACCGTTCACCTCCTGGCTCGACTCGTCGACCGCGGGTGCGGGGATGTGGATGGTCACCGGCGCCGCCGGGGTCGGTGTGGTCGCCGCGATCGTGGCCGGAACAGCCCGGACGGTGCGCGCTCCGCGTTGACGCCGCCCGCACGGCAGACTCCGACGACGGCACCTTTCGCCGGGCGTCGAGTTGTGCCATCGTGTGACCATCGACACATCGGCGGATTCGACGAGGACTCCCGGCCGGCAGGTCATCGCAGCGTCCTGGCGGCGCTCGGCGCTGTCCGGACTGCGGCCCGATCGGGACGTGCTACCCGGCCCGGTCGACATCTCTGCCGCCGATCCCCTGCTCGACGCCGCGCGCCCGGTGCTCGACGAGGCTGCGGGCCGCCTCGCCGGTAGTGAGATGTCACTTCTACTGGTCGACCACGAGTGCCGCATGGTGTCCCGAATCATCGGCGGGTCCGCCATCGAGCGTGTTCTCGACGGCGCCGGCGCGGCCAGCGGCGTGCCGTTCGCGGAGTCCTCGGTCGGTACCACCGGACTCGGCACCCCGGCCGAGATCCGGCGGCCGGTGATGATCAACGGCTCGGAGCACTACCTGGAGAAGTTCAAGCAGCTGAGCTGTTTCGGCCAGCCGATCATCCACCCGGCGACGCGGCGCCTGGTCGGCAGCCTCTGTATGACCGAGGTGTCCGAGCGCGTGAACCCGCTCGCGGTGCCCTTCGTCACCGGCATCGTCGCCGACATCGCCGACCGCTTGCTGAACCGCTCGCGCTCACACCAACGCTGCGTCCTCGACGCCTTCCAGCGTGCCGCGCCGCGCCGCGACACCGCGGTCGCAGCCATCGGCGACGATATCCAGCTCACCAATACCCTTGCCGCAGAGCTTCTTTGCTCGTCGGACATCGGCACGTTCCGTGCCGTGGTGGCCGACCCGGCGCTGCGTGCCACCACGATACGTTTGACGCTGGCGGCCGGGACCGCGGTGGAGATCGTCGTCGAGCCGGTGTCGGGCACCCGCGGCGCGGCGCTGTTTCATCTGCGCCCGCTGCTCGCGGTGAGCACAGAGGCTTCGGCACCGCACCGTCCGGTGCCGGTCGTCGCCGGGGTCGCGATCACCGGTGAGCCCGGAACCGGCCGCAGCACGCGGGCCCGGGCGCTGGCCGCCGACCTGTGCGAGGGTTCGGCCCCGCCGATCGTCATCGACGTCGCCGACCGGCTCATCGACGGACGCCCGCCGGATATCGCCGTCGCGCTCGCACAGGCCCGTGAGCAGTCCACGGCACTCGTCGTCGACGGCGCCGAGTTGCTCGACGACAAGTCGCTCACCCTGTTACGCCACGCCGCGGCCCGGGCAACGCCGCTCGCTCCGGTGATCGTCGTGACCGGTCCCGCCGCACTCGTCGGCGCCGGCGCCGCCGCACTCATCGGCCACTGTCCGAGGCGCGTGGATGTGCCGCCACTGCGCCAGCGCACCACCGAACTCGCCGCGCTCGCCGCGCGCATCGTCGCCGATCTCGCACCGGACACCACCCTGTCGGGCGGGGCCACCGACTGTCTGCTGTCTCAGGAATGGCTGGGCAACCTCACCGAGTTGGCGATGGTGCTCGATCAGGCGGTGGCGTCATGCCAGGCCCGCGCGGCCCGCACCATCGAAACCGCCGATCTACCCGAGCGGTACCGAACCACCAGTCGCACATCGCATCTGGCCGGCCGCGAACAGGCCGAGCGCCAGGCCATCATCGATGCCCTCGAACACAGCGGCCACAACAAGGTGCGGGCGGCGAGGCAACTCGGGATCAGTCGCACCACGCTGTACGCGCGGATGCGCGCGCTCGGGATCTGATCGACCAACCGTTCGCGGCGGGCGCGAACGCCGACGCGCGTTCGGTGTGTGCGCGTGGTGTTCAGTTTCTGTACATCTCACGCGTCCCAGGCGATGGCATAAATAGAAGCAGGTCCGCATCTATGACCTGAATCACTGTTCGCCCATATCGCAGTAGGAGGCCACATGACCGCCGTCGCCACCGAACTCCTTCCCCGGGTTCGAGACTTCATCTCCACCGATCGTCGAATGCTGATCGGCGGGCAGTGGGTGTGGGCCGAGTCGGGCCAGACATTCGACACGATCGATCCGGCCACCGGCCGCCCCATCACGTCGGTCGCGCACGGCGGGGCCGCCGACATCGACCGCGCGGTCCGCGCGGCGCGCACGGCCTTCGACGACGGCCCGTGGACGCGGATGAAACCCAATGAGCGCGAACGGTTGCTGTGGCGGGTCGGTGACATCCTCAGCGAACGCGCCGACGAGTTCGGTCAGCTCGAGGCCCTCGACAACGGCAAGGCCGCCACCATCGCCACCGCCGTGGACACCGCGTGGTCGGCCGACATCTTCCGCTACAACGCCGGACTGGTCACCAAGATCACCGGCTCGACCGTCGACGTGTCGATGCCGTTCGTTCCCGGTGGCGAGTTCCATGCGTACACGCTGCGCGAGCCGGTCGGCGTGTGCGGCCTCATCGTGCCGTGGAACTTCCCGCTGCTGATGGCGGCATTCAAGCTCGGACCCGCGCTGGCCGCGGGCAACACCGTCATTCTCAAACCCGCCGAGCAGACCCCGCTGACCGCACTGCTGCTCGGGGAGGTGTTCACCGAGGCGGGCTTCCCGCCCGGTGTGGTCAACATCGTCACCGGCTTCGGCGATGCCGGTGCCGCACTGTCGGCGCATGACGACGTGGACAAGATCGCGTTCACCGGCTCCACCGAGGTCGGCAAGAAGATCGTCGACGCCGCCAAGGGCAACCTGAAGAAGGTGTCGCTGGAACTCGGCGGCAAGAGCCCCAACATCGTCTTTGCCGACGCCGACTTCGAGAAGGCGGTGGCCGGTTCGGTCGCGGCCTGGATGTTCAACCACGGCCAGTGCTGTGTGGCCGGTACCCGGCTGTTCGTCGAGCGTCCCATCTTCGACGACTTCACCGCCGCGGTCGCCGAGGCCGCGTCGCAGGCCAAGATCGGGCCCGGCCTCGACCCCACGACCGAGCTCGGCCCGCTGGTCAGTCAGGAGCAGTTCGATCGCGTATCAGGGTACCTGGCGGCCGGTCTGGCCGACGGCGCCCGGGCGCTGACCGGTGGAAAGCGTTGGGGCGATGAGGGGTTCTTCATCGAACCGACCGTTTTCGTCGACGTCGAACCCGACTTCTCCATCGTGACCGAAGAGATCTTCGGCCCCGTCGTCGTCGCCATGCCCTTCGACGCCGACACCGGTGTCGCCGCGGCCGCCAACGACTCCATCTACGGTCTGGCCGCGGGCATCTGGACCCAGGACCTGTCCAAGGCGCACAAGACGGCCCGGCAGATCAAGGCCGGCTCGGTCTGGGTGAACCAGTACAACGGCTTCGACACCGCCATGCCGTTCGGCGGCTACAAGCAGTCCGGCTGGGGCCGCGAGCTCGGTCAGTCCGCCATCGAGCTCTACACCCAGACCAAGGCCGTCAACATCGCCCTCTGACAACGTTTTTCACCACTCTTACCGTTCATCATCCACAAAGGAGTAGTCGATGACCATCACCACCAAGGCCGCCGTCCTCACCGCACCGGGCAAGCCGTTCGAGCTCGTCGAACTCGACCTCGAGGAGCCGCGCGCGGGCGAGGTACTCATCAAGTACGTCGCTGCGGGACTGTGCCATTCCGATCTCCATCTCACCGACGGCGACCTGCCCCCGCGTTATCCGATCGTCGGCGGCCATGAGGGTGCGGGCATCATCGAGGCCGTCGGGCCCGGTGTCACCAAGGTCGCGGTGGGCGATCACGTCGTCTGTAGCTTCATCCCCAATTGCGGCACCTGCCGCTACTGTTCGACGGGCCGGCAGAACCTCTGCGACATGGGCGCCACCATCCTGGAAGGGACCATGCCCGACGGTTCATTCCGATTCCATTCGGGCAAGGACGATTTCGGTGCGATGTGCATGCTCGGCACCTTCTCCGAACGCGCCACCATCAGCCAGCATTCGGTGGTGAAGGTCGATGAGTGGCTACCGCTGGAGAAGGCCGTATTGGTCGGATGCGGTGTCCCGTCGGGCTGGGGCACGTCGGTCTATGCGGGCGGCGTGCGGGCCGGCGACACCGTGGTGATCTACGGCATCGGCGGCCTCGGCATCAATGCGGTGCAGGGCGCGGTGTCCTCCGGCGCCAAGTACATCGTCGTCGTCGATCCCGTTGCTCTCAAACGGGATACGGCCATCAAGTTCGGGGCGACGCACGCCTTTGCCGATGCCGCCGAGGCGGCCGCGAAGGTCAACGAACTGACCTGGGGCCAGGGCGCCGATCAGGCCCTGATCCTCGTCGGTACGGTCGACGAGGAGGTCGTGCAGAACGCCACCGCCGTCATCGGCAAGGGCGGCACCGTCGTCATCACCGGCCTCGCCGACCCGACCAAACTCACCGTGCATGTGTCCGGAACAGATCTCACCCTCAATCAGAAGACGATCAAGGGCTCGCTGTTCGGCTCGGCCAATCCGCAGTACGACATCGTCAAACTGCTGCGCCTCTACGACGCCGGCCAACTCAAGCTCGACGAGCTGATCACCCAGACCTATACCCTCGACCAGGTCAACGAGGGCTACCAGGATCTCCGCGACGGCAAGAACATTCGCGGCGTGATCATCCACGACAGCTGACCGACGGGCTGTCCCTCGACCCGGCCCGGACGCAACACGCCACCCCGCTGTTGCGTCCGGGCCGCTCCACGTCCCACCGAGCCGTTCGGGTATACGAGCACCGGATTCACTGACGCAGCGCGTCCGACGCCATCTCCGTCCAGGCGGCGACGACCTGCGCGCGGCGCGCCGAATCGTCGGAGAGCGTGTCGGCGAGCCCGAGTCCGCGGGCGAGGTCGAGGGTGACCTGCGCGATCCGGTGGACTCGCGGATCGGTGCCGTCGGGGTCGAGCATCGCGACGGTCATCCGGTGCGCGGCGTGGGCGAATTTGTTCTCCATGGGCAGGATCAATTCGCGCAGTGCGGAATCCGAGGCCGCGGCCGCCCATACCTGCAAGGCGGCCTTGAATGCGGTCCCGGTGTAGATATCGACGGCGCGGTTGATCCCGGCGGCCACCCGCGCATCACCTTTCGGCAGCCGGGCCACCGCCGCCGACGCCACGGCGGTCATGTCGTCGAAGATCTTCTCCAGCGCCGCGGTGATCAGGGCCTCGCGCGTCGGGAAATGATGTTGCGCCGCACCACGCGACACCCCGGCCCTCTCGGCCACTGCCGCCACCGTGGCCGCCGCCCATCCATCGCGTGCGAGGGCGTCGATCGTGGCATCCAGCAGGCGTTCTCGTGTCAGCCGCGAACGTTCCTGTTGCGGCTCACGCGGTACGACGGCACGCGCGTGGGAGGTCATGGGGCCGGACGTTCCGAAAGATCCCACGACGGACGCCGCTTCGACAAGAACGCCGTCATCCCCTCGCGCGCCTCGTCGCTGCCGAACAGGGCCGCCGACTCGGTGGCGCGGCGTTTCGCATCCCGGTCGAACGCGGCGCGGATCGGTGCGGTGGTCAATTCCTTCGATGCGGACAGCCCCTGCGGTGCGGCTCTACGGATACCGCCGAGTGCCACCGCCAGCGTGTCGTCGAGCTCCTCGCTGCTGCCGTGTGCCTGCGTGATGAGGCCGATCCGTTCGGCGGTGACGGCATCGAAGGTCTCGCCCGTGAGGTAGTACCGGCCCGAGGATCGTGCGGTCATCTTTCCCAGCAGCACCACCGAGATCACCGACGGCGCCAGTCCCAACCGCGACTCGGTGAACGCGAACGTGGACGACGGACCCGCAAAGACCATGTCGCAGGAGCCGATCAGCCCGAGTCCGCCCGCACGCACGTGCCCGTCGATGCGCGCGATCACCGGCTTGGGCAGTTCGAGAATCGTCCGGAGCACCATCAGCATCGCCTCGGTGCCCGCGGCCGATGCCTCCTCGACGCTCGCGCCGCGCGCGAGTGCCTCGCCGAGATCGGCTCCCGCACAGAACGTCGTGCCGGTATGCGCGAGCACGACGGCTCGCACGTCCGGATTCTCCTGTGCGGCACGCAGAGCCGTCATGAGCTGCTGGACGAGCGTGGCGCTGAGGGCATTCCGGTTCGGCGGGGAGTCCAGGGTGAGGGTCGCGACCCCCTCGGCGACCGCGGTCGCGACGAGGTGGTCGTTCTGCTCGGTCACGTCGGCATCCTCTCGAGTTCGACTGTCGTGCATACGATCGGGCATGTCCGCGTACTCAGTACGACTTCGGCAGACCGAGACTGGTCTGGGCGACGAAGTTGAGGATCATCTCCCGGCTCACCGGTGCGATCCGCGCGATCCGGGCCAGCGCCAGCATCGGTGCCAGCCCGTACTCGGTGGTGAGTCCGTTGCCGCCCAGCGAATGCACGGCCTGGTCGACGATCTTCACGCACGCCTCGGCGGCCGCATATTTTGCCATATTCGCCGGCTCCGCCGCGCCCCAATCGTCACCCGCGTCATAGAGGGTGGCGGCCTTCTGCATCATCAGTTTGGCCATCTCGAGTTCGATCTTGCCCTGCGCCAACGGATGTGCGATCGCCTGATGCGCACCGATCGGGGTCTTCCACACCGTGCGGTCGTTGACGTATTCGACCGCCTTGCCCAGCGCGAACCGCCCCATGCCGATCGCCGACGCCGCACCCATGATGCGCTCGGGGTTCAGCCCCGCGAACAGTTGACTCAGCGCGGCGTCCTCGGAACCGACGAGCGCATCCGAGGGCACCCGGACGTCGTCGAGGTAGAGCAGGAACTGCTTCTCCGGGTTCTGCAGTTCCATGTCGATCATCGTGTACTCGAAGTTCGGGGTGTCGGTCGGCACGATGAACAGCGACGGTTTGAGGTGGCCGGTCTTGGCGTCGGCGGTGCGGCCGACGATCAGCACCGCCTGCGCCTGGTCGACCCCGGAGATGTAGATCTTGCGGCCGTTGAGGATCCAGTCCGAGCCGTCGCGGCGGGCGGTCGTCGTGATGTGGTGCGAATTCGATCCGGCGTCGGGTTCGGTGATACCGAAGGCCATGGTGATCGACCCGTCGGCCAGGCCCGGCAGCCACCGCTTCTTCTGCTCCTCGGTGCCGAACCGGGCGATGACGTTGCCGCAGATGGCCGGCGAGACCACCAGCATCAGCAGACCGGTGCCGGCGGCCGCGATCTCCTCCATCACGATCGACAGTTCGTACATCCCCGCGCCGCCCCCGCCGTACTCCTCGGGCAGGTTGACGCCGATGAATCCGAGTTCACCTGCCTCACGCCACAATTCCTCGGTCTTGCGGCCCTCGCGAGCGCATTCGCGGAAGTACTCCTGACCGTACTTGCCTGCCAATCCGGCGACGGCGGCGCGCAGTTGCGCCCGCTCCGGGCTCTCGACGAATGTCATGCGGTCTTCTCCTCAGCTGATCCTGAATCCTCGTTGTCGATTGCGGGGCCGATCACGGCGAGGACGTCCCCGACGGAGAGTTGGCGGCCGGGTTCGACCGCGAGTGTGGTGACCACGCCGTCGGCCGGCGCGGCGATCGTGTGTTCCATCTTCATCGCCTCCAGCCAGATCAGCGGCTGCCCCGCCACCACCTGGTCGCCTTGCGCCACCGCCACCCGGATCACCGAACCGGGCATGGGCGCCAGCAGGGAACCGGGCCGCGCCACCGCGGCCGGGTCGACGAAGCGCGGCGTGCGCCGCAGACGCACCGACCATCCCGGGCCGTCGGCGTACACGCCGTCGCCGTCGTCGTATCGGGCGACCCGCACCACCCGCCGCAGACCCTGTTCATCGGCGAGGACCACTTCGTGCGGGTCCACCGAGAGTACCGAGCGCCCAGGGGTATCCGGCAGGACGATCCCGTCGCGAGTGTTGCGGTAGCGCACCGTGATCTCGGTGTCGTCGGGCAGTCGGTAGGACTTGTGTGCGGGTCCCGACGCCATGTTGCGCCACCCGGCGGGCAGCGTCGACAGCACGGTCGCCGCAGCCCGGTTGGCGGCCGCATCCGACAGCGCCGCCGCGATGGCCGCGAGCTGCACCGCATCGGCGTCGGCCACCGGCGCGGCCAGCGTGTCGAGCCCCCCGGTGTCCGGGTTCTCGGGATCGAGGTATCCGGTGTCGGTCTTGCCGTCGAGAAAGGTGGTGTCGCGCAGGATGTTCACCAGCAGGTCGCGGTTGGTGACCGGACCGTGGATGGTGGCACCGGCCAGCGTCCGCGCCAGCATCGCAGCGGCACGTCGGCGGGTGGGGGCCCACGAGATGACCTTCGCCAGCATCGGATCGTAGAAGGTGGAGATGTCGCAGCCACCGGCGATCGACGAGTCCAGCCGCACCCCGGGCCCCGACAGCGGCCCGAAACTCGTTGCGGCATCAAGATCGAACGCATAGACGTGCCCGGACTGCGGTTGCCAGTCGGCGGCCGGATCCTCGGCGTAGAGCCGCACCTCGATGGCGGCGCCGTGTGTGCGGGGCTGTTCGATGTCGAGGTGTTCGCCCATCGCGATCCGCAACTGCCATTCGACGAGGTCGGTGCCGGTGGTCAGCTCGGTCACCGGATGTTCCACCTGAAGCCGGGTGTTGGTCTCGAGAAAGTAGAACCGGCCGGTCTCGTCGGCGAGGAATTCGACGGTGCCGGCACCCGTGTAGCCGATCGCCTCCACAGCGGTGCGTGCGGCCGCATACAGCTCCTCGCGCATGTGCTCGCCGACCCGCTCCACGAGCGGTGCGGGCGCCTCCTCGACGACCTTCTGGTGGCGGCGCTGGATCGAGCATTCACGCTCACCGACCGTCCACACCGCGCCGTGCTCGTCGGCGAGCACCTGCACCTCGATGTGATGTCCGCGTTCGACATACGGCTCACAGAACACCGTCGGATCACCGAATGCCGATTCCGCCTCCCGGCGTGCCGCCGCCACCTGGTCGGTCAGATCGCCGACGCGGCGGACGATGCGCATGCCGCGCCCACCACCACCGGCGGAGGCCTTGATGAGCAGCGGCAGATCGGAGTCACCGACCGTGGCCGGATCGATGTCCCCCAGGATCGGCACCCCGGCATCGGACATCAGCTTCTTGGCGTTCACCTTGGAGCCCATCGCCGCGATGGCCACCGGCGGCGGGCCGATCCAGACCAGTCCGGCGTCGAGCACGGCCTGGGCGAATTCGGCGTTCTCCGAGAGGAATCCGTATCCGGGATGGATGGCGTCGGCGTCTGCGGCACGGGCGGCGGCGATGATCGTGTCGGCCCGCAGATAGGTATCGACTGAGGTGGAGCCGGGTAGCCGCACCGCGAGGTCGGCGGCGCGTACGTGCGGCGAGCCGGCGTCGGGGTCGGAGTAGACGGCAACCGTGCCGATCCCCATGGCCCGGCAGGTGGTGAACACGCGGGTGGCGATCTCGCCGCGGTTGGCGACGAGGACGCGGGTGATGATGCTGCTCATGTCGTCCTCACATCCGGAAGACGCCGAAGTTCGACGTCCCCTCGACCGGTGCACCGTGGATCGCCGACAGCGTCAGCCCGAGAATCGTCCGGGTGTCGCGTGGGTCGATGACCCCGTCGTCGTAGAGCATCCCGGACAGGAACGCCGGCACCGACTCTGCTTCGATCTGTGCCTCGATCATCTGCCGCATCGCCGCGTCGGCAGCCTCGTCGACCACCCCGCCCCGCGCTTCGGTCGCCGCGCGCGACACGATCGAGATGACGCCGGCGAGCTGCGCGGCCCCCATGACGGCGGATTTGGCGCTGGGCCAGGCGAACAGGAATCGCGGGTCGTAGGCGCGTCCGCACATGCCGTAGTGACCGGCCCCGTAACTCGCGCCCATCAGGACCGACAGATGCGGCACCGTCGAGTTGGACACCGCGTTGATCATCATCGAGCCGTGCTTGATGATGCCGCCGCGCTCGTACTCCTTGCCGACCATGTAACCGGTCGTGTTGTGCAGGAACAGCAATGGCGTGTCGGACCGATTGGCGAGCTGGATGAACTGCGCCGCCTTCTGCGATTCCTGACTGAACAGCACGCCCTGCGCGTTGGCGAGAACGCCGATGGGATAGCCGTGGATACGCGCCCACCCGGTGCACAGCGAATTGCCGTATTCGGTTTTGAACTCGTCGAAGTCGCTGTCGTCGACGAGGCGGGCGATCACCTCGCGCGGGTCGAACGGAATCTTCAGATCGCCAGGCACGATGCCCAGCAGTTCTTCACTGTCGTAACGTGGTTCACGCACCTGCGTCGCCGGGCTCGGCCCCTGCTTGCGCCAGTTGAGGCGGGCGACGATGCGCCGGCCTATGCGAATCGCATCCTGTTCGTCGGCGGCGTAGTAGTCGGCCAGACCCGACTGCCGGGCATGCAGTTGTGCACCGCCGAGGGATTCGTCGTCGCTGTCCTCGCCGGTGGCCATCTTCACCAGCGGCGGCCCACCGAGGAACACCTTCGACGCGTTCTCGATCATCACGACGTGATCGCTCATCCCGGGCACATAGGCGCCACCGGCGGTCGAGTTGCCGAACACCAGTGCCACGGTGGGGATGCCGGCGGCCGAGAGCCGAGTGAGGTCGCGGAACAT
Organism: Gordonia sp. DT30; assembly: GCF_049844915.1. Classification (NCBI taxonomy): domain Bacteria; kingdom Bacillati; phylum Actinomycetota; class Actinomycetes; order Mycobacteriales; family Gordoniaceae; genus Gordonia; species Gordonia sp. DT30. The sequence goes on from NZ_JBNCLY010000029.1 coordinate 34,635, forward strand.
CTGCCCGCCGGGGATGAAGACCTCCTTCTGCGTGGGCAGGTCGGCGCCACCGGACTCGACCAGCGAGATCACCGGCAGCCGATTCGCCAGCGCGATGTCGTTGGTACGCAGGATCTTCCGCAGCGTCCACGGATTGGAGGTACCGCCCTTGACGGTGGGGTCGTTGGCGACGATCAGGCACTCCTCACCCTCGACGACGCCGATCCCGGCCACCACCGACGCGCCGACGGTGAAGTCGGAGCCGTAGGCGGCCAGCGGGCACAACTCGAGGAACGCGGAGTCCTCGTCGATGAGCAGCTCGATTCGTTCCCGCGCGAGCATCTTGCCGCGCTTGCGATGTCGGTCGACGTACTTCTCGCCGCCACCGGCCAGCGCCTTGTCGAGCTCGGCCTGCAACTCGTCGAGCTTCGCGCGCATCACGTCGCGGTTTTCCCGATACGCTGCGTCGGCCACGTCGAGGGTCGAACGGATCGCTGTCACCGGATGATTCCTCTCACTGCTGATACCCCAATCGTTTCGCCGCCAGGCCGGTCAGGATCTCGGTGGTGCCACCGCCGATCCCGAGGATCCGCATGTCGCGATACTGCCGCTCGACCTCGGTGCCGGTCATGTATCCGAGCCCACCGAAGAGCTGAACGGCCTTGTCGGCCACCCATTGTCCGGTCTCGACGGCGGTGTTCTTGGCGAAGCAGACCTCGGCGATGAGATCGTCGGACGAGGTCACCTTGCGCTCGACGACGGCGCGGGTGTAGGTGCGGGCGACGTCGATGCGGCGCGCCATCTCGGTCAGCGTGTCCTGCACCGACTGTCGCGCGATGATCGGCTTGCCGAAGGTCTCCCGTTGCCGCGCCCACTCGAGCGTGAGGTCCAGGCATCGTTGCGCACTGGCGTAGGCCTGCACCGCCAACGCCGACCGTTCGGTGACGAACGCCGCGGCGATCTGCGCGAATCCGGAGTTCTCCACGCCCACCAGGTTTTCCGCGGGCACGCGAACGTCGACGAACGACAGTTCCGCGGTGTCCGAGCATCGCCAGCCCATCTTGTCGAGTGCGCGGGTGACGGTGAAACCCGGTGTGCCCTTCTCGATCACCAGCAGCGACACGCCCGATGCACCCGGGCCGCCGGTACGGACCGCGGTGACGACGAAGTCGGCGCGCACGCCGGAGGTGATGTATGTCTTGGCGCCGTTGACGATGTACGCGTCGCCGTCGCGGTCCGCGCGCGTCGTCAGGTGGCCCACGTCGCTGCCGCCACCCGGTTCGGTGATGGCGAGACTGCCGATCATCTCGCCGGCCAGGGTCGGCCGCACCCACCGGTCGAGCTGAACGGCATCGCCCGCGGCGATCAGGTGCGGCAGCGCGATCCCATGCGTGAACAGCGAGGCGAAGACACCACCGGCGGCCCCGGCGTAGTGCAGTTGCTCGCCGAGAATCGACGCGTCGACGAGGTCGCCGCCGGAGCCGCCCACCTCCTCGGGGATGCCGAGTCCGAACAGGCCGGGTTTCGCCGCCTCACGGTGTATCTCTCGTGGGATCTCGCCGGTCTTTTCCCATTCGTCCTGGTTCGGCAGAATATGCCGGGACACGAAGCCGTGCACGGTTTCCCGCAGCGCACGGCGATCCACACCATCCCAGATGTCGCTGGTGATCGGCACCGGCTCAGCCCCTTCCGCCGGTGTCGGTGAAGCGGATCGGGATCGGGACCGGCCGCGAACGCAGCCACTCCCCCAGCCCCTTGGCCTGCGGGTCGAAGCGCACGTTGTCGGCGACCCCGCGGCCGAGGATGCCCTCGATGACGAAGTTCACCGCCAGGAGATTGGGCAGCCGGTGACGGTGCACCCTCAGATCCGCCACCTCGGGCAGGAGCTTCGCGAGCAGATCGGTGTCGAGGGTGGCGTCGAGCCACTCGAAGTGCTCGGGATCACGCACCCACACCCCGATATTCGCGCTTCCGCCCTTGTCGCCACTGCGCGCGCCGGCAATGGTTCCCAGCGGCAGTATCGCCGCGGGTTCGGAGTCCCGGGAGACTCCGCCCGGGACCCGGTTCTGCGGTTCGTCGGGTTGCACGCGGGTGCGTAGCGGGCTCGGGTCGATCCGTTCGACGACCCCGTCGGGCAGCGCCACGCGATGCTCGACGGCGACCGCATCGACATATCCGGCCTCGAAAAACCCGTAGGGCGAACCCCTTCCGGGTGGTGCGGTCATGCTGAATCCGGGATAGCTGGCCAGAGCGAGCTTGACAGCGGCCGACGAGAATGCGCGGCCCACCTTGGCGGCGTCCGAATCGCGTGCGACGCACCGCAACAGCGCCGACGCCTGCTCCTCGGTCGCCGCATCGGACCGGTCGAGACGCGACAACTCCCAGGTGAGCTGCTCGGGCGGGTCGGACAGGGATGCGAGGAACTGGTGCCGGAACAGCTCGGCCTTTTCCTCGATGTCCAGCCCGGTCACGATCATGGTGATCTCGTTGCGCACTCCCGCAAGATGATTGAGCGACACCTTGGTGGTGTCCGGCGGGACCTCACCGCGCACCCCGCTGATCGCGACGCGGTCGGTTCCCTGCTGGGTCAGGGAGATGGTGTCGAGGCGCGTGGTGACATCGGGGCCGAGATAGCGGGGTCCACCGACCTCATAGAGCAACTGTGCGGTCACCGTTCCCACGGTCACCGCCCCGCCGGTGCCCGGATGTTTGGTGATGACCGACGACCCGTCGGCGGCGACCTCGGCGATCGGGAACCCGAGATGTCCGGCGCCCGGCGAGCCGGTGAAGTCGAGTTCGGTGAAGAAGGAGTAGTTGCCGCCGGTGGCCTGGGCCCCGCATTCGATGACGTGCCCGGCGACCACCGCGCCGGCGAGTGCGTCGAGATCGGCATAGCCCCAGTCGAACGCGCTCGCGGCCGGCCCCACGGTCAGCGAGGCGTCGGTGATCCGCCCGGTGACGACGATGTCGGCGCCGGCGTCGAGCGCCGTCTTGATGCCGAAGGCCCCCAGATAAGCGTTGGCGGTCAACGGCTTTCCGAGTCCGAGATCCTCGGCACGGTGCAGCAGGTCGTCACCGTCGACGAACGCCACACTCACCGTGACGCCGACCTTTTCGGCGAGTTCACGCAACGCCACCGCCAACCCGTGCGGATTGAGACCGCCTGCATTGGACACGATGCGCACGCCCTTGTCGACGGCCAGCCCCAGGCAGTCCTCCATCTGACGCAGAAAGGTCTTGGCGTACCCGGTTTTCGGGTCATTGAGCCGATCGCGCCCGAGGATGAGCATGGTGAGTTCGGCGAGGTAATCGCCGGTCAGGTAGTCGAGTTCGCCGCCCTCGAGCATTTCGCGCATCGCAGTGAAGCGATCGCCGTAGAAGCCGGATGCGTTGCCGATGCGGACGGGGGTGGGTGTCATCTGTCGTCCTTTCCGGGTTTTACGGGGGCTTCGCCGGGTGATACGGGGGCTACGCCGGACGGTTTACGTCCCGTACCCGGCGGTCCCGCGAAACACTGTGCGATCGTGGACCATTCGCGTGCGGCGTCGCCGGTGATCTCCAGATCGAGGTCGGCCGGGGCGCGGCGCTGGGTGACCAGCAGACAGAAGTCGAGTGCGGGCCCGCGCACCACATCGGCGGCGTCGGGCGGACCCCACGTCCACAACGCGCCCGACGGCGCGGTGATCTCGAATCGGAACGGGGCCGGCGGTGGGGTCCGGCCGTTGACCACGTAGGCGAAGTCGCGAGTACGTACCCCGATGTGGACGACCGCCTTGATCCGGTCGGTGGCCGGCCGCGACACCCCGAGGGCGTCGGCGACGTCGAGCCCGTGCGCCCACGTCTCCATCAGCCGGGCGGTGGCCATCGACGTCGCCGACATCGGCGGACCGAACCACCGGATCTTGACGCCGTCGGGCACCGCCGACAGGGCCTGCCCCAGCGCGGTTCGCGCCGAGCGCCACCGCGCGAGGAGCTCCGCCGGGGCGAGGTCGGCGCCCCGCTCGGCCGCCGCGTCGACGTAGCCGCCCGGATCGTTCATCGCCTCGCCGAGGACCTCGGCAAAACCGTCCGGGTCGGTCGCGGCAAGGGCTGACACCTTGTCGGTCCAGCTCAGATGCGCGATCTGGTGGCTGATTGTCCATCCCGGAGCCGGGGTCGGCGCGGCCCACGCCGCGTCATCCAGGCCGGCGACGAGGTCGTCGAGTTCGCCGGACTCGGCCGCGAGGTCGGCGACCACCTCTTGCACGAGCGTCATGGAGATCAGCGTCACATCGCACGCGCAAAAAAGCAAGCACGCCTGATTGTTTTCTCCCACGTTCGGCTCGCGACCTGGGTCACAGTCGACGAATGCCGTACGGACGCCGACCGGTCCCCGGTGATAGGACTGAGCGATGACCGAGCTGGCGACCGATCCGAGCGCGACCGAGATGTCGAGGACCGAGATGTCGAGGACCGAGATGTCGAGGACCGAGACGGCTGCCGAAGACCCGTTGTCGGTGTTCCACGTCGGTGGCCTGACGGTGTCGGGTACGACTGCCCGCGCACAGCAGCAGCTGTGTACGCGGTCGGCCGACCATCGTGGACGGATCGATCTTCCGGCGCTCGGGGTGCTCTTCGACCACATCGGTGGCGCCGCCTTCTATCAGGTGGGCCTCGAGGCCGGGGCGATGAGCATGCAGGCGCGTCTGCAGATGTCGACGCTGGGCCACGCGAGCGTCGACGATCGCCTCATCTGCGACACCGAGCTCGCCATGCACGACGAGCGCACCGGTGTGACGACCGTGGCGATCCGCACCGAATCCGGCCGCGTGTGCTGCGTCGGGACCGCCCGCAACATCCGGGTCGGACGCGGCACCGCCGACACAACCCGGCCGGCTCGCCTCGCCGACGCCCCCGATTGCGCTGACGTCCCCAATTGCACTGATGCGCACGGCATTCGGCTTCCAGATCCGTTGCCGTCGAACCTGGACGGCCGCGAGATCATCGCGCAGATCGCCGCCGGGACACGCGACCCCGGACCGCTGGCCACCTTGCTCAACGGAGTCGTCGAACTCCGCGCCGAGGGCGGAATCCGCCTCACCGTCACCACCGAACCCTGGATGGGCAACATCTTCGGCACCATGCACGGCGGCGTCATCGTCACCATCGTCGGCCAGGCGTTCTCCTTTGCGGGCCAGGCGCAGGCCGGCGCCGGTCGCGACTATCACGTCGCCGACATGTCCATCGGCTTCTTCCGGTCCCCTACCGTGCAGGGCGGTCCGGTGACCGTCGAGGTCACCCCGACCAAGGCGGGCCGCCGAATCTCCGCCTTCGCGGCCCGGATGACCGCGCACGACGGAACCCTGCTCAGCGACGGAACCGCTGACATCCACTTCCGCTGACGTCGCCCCACGTACGTCGCCTCTGGTACCGTCGTGTGACGAAAGGGGCTGATGTTACCAATGTTGCACAAGATTCTGACGGGCCGACGCGCCCTCACGGCCGGCTGCGTAGCCGCGGGAACGCTCGGCGCCGCCGTGCTGACCGCCGGTACCGCCGCGGCCGCACCGCAGACGACCGAGCCGAGCGCCGCGGCTGTCCGGACCCTCGACATCGCACAGCAGACGCCGACCGTCGGGGTCAGTCACTCCGGGGCGCTCCCGACCGGCGGCTTCGTGGCTCCCCTGGCCGCGGCGGCCACCGGACCCGACACCACGGTGTTCTGGTTGGAACCGATGCCCGCCAACGCGTGCGGCACCTCGTTGCGCGACGCCAAGGTGTCGATCACCTGGAAGAACACCTCGACACACACCACCGACGACACCACCTTCCCGGCGTGCGCGGACGGTAAGCCGGCCCTGAGTCCGCGGCTGGCGACCGGGTCGGGCAACCTCGAGCTGACCGTGACCGTTCTCGGCAGCGGCGGCAACACCTTCACCCTCACGCCGGGCACCGCCACCCTCACCCGCTGAGCACGCAGCCCGACGTCCCCACCGAGACAGGCGGATCACGACTAGACAATTCTGGGAATCTGTCAACACAAACGTGGAACAGGTTCTAGATTTGGGGCCATGGCCGAGACCGTGACCCAACTGCTCCTCGAACGCGCCGACGACGACAACGTCGCGATCACCTACAACGGCGCGCAACGAAGCTGGCGCGAACACCTCGCCGACGCCCGCGCGCTGGCGGCGACGGTCATCGCGGCAGCAGATCCACAGCGTCCCATGCACATCGGCACGCTGCTCGGCAACACCCCCACGATGCTCACCGCACTCGCCGCGGGCGCGCTCGGCGGTTACGTCACCGCCGGAATCAACAACACCCGTCGTGGCGAGGCCCTCGCCGGTGACATCCGGCGCGCCGACTGCCAGATCCTGCTGACCGACGCGGACCATCGCGGCCTCCTCGACGGCCTCGCCCTGACCGGTGTCACCGTATTCGACACCTCCGCGCCGGAGTGGGAGCCGCGGTTGGCGGACGCCGGTGAGCTCGTCCCGTACTCCACGCCCGGCGCCATGGACCCGTTCATGCTCATCTTCACCTCCGGAACCAGCGGTGATCCCAAGCCGGTCCAGTTGGCGCACATGCTGATTCCGTTCGCCGGTCCGCCGCTCGTGGAGAAGTTCGGCATCACCGCCGAGGATGTCTGCTACCTCTCGATGCCGCTGTTCCACTCGGCGGCACTGCTCGGCGGCTACTGCGTGGCCGCCGCGGCCGGCGCGTCCATCGTCCCCGCCCGTTTCTCCGCGTCGACCTTCCTCGACGACATCCGGCGGCACGGCGCGACGTACATGAACTATGTCGGCAAGCCGCTCGCCTACATCCTGGCCACCCCGGAAAAGGCCGACGACGCCGACAATCCACTGCGCGCCGCGTTCGGCAACGAGGCCTCCGACCATGACATCACCGAATTCGCGCGGCGTTTCGGCTGCAGTGTCTGGGATGGCTATGGTTCCAGCGAACTGGCGATCATCGTCACCCGTGAGCCCGGCACGCCCGCCGGATCGATCGGCAAGGGCTTTCCCGGTGTGGCCGTGTACGACCCGGCCACCGGCACCGAATGCGCCCGGGCCCGCTTCGACGAGAACGGCGCGCTCATCAACGCCGACAAGGCGGTCGGGGAACTCGTCAACACCTCCGGCGCCGGAATGTTCACCGGCTATTACAACGACGCGGCCACCACCGGCGAACGTCTGCGGGACGGGATGTACTGGTCGGGCGATCTCGCGTACAAGGACGACGACGACTGGATCTATCTCGCCGGCCGCACCGGCGACTGGATGCGCATCGACGGCGAGAACATGACAGCGGGCCCCATCGAACGTATCCTGCAACGGGTTTCGGGAGTCAATCAGGTCGCCGTCTACGGGGTGCCCGACGAGCAGGTCGGCGATGCGGTGATGGCCGCGATGGTTCTCGACGATGACGCCACGCTCGGACCGGACGAGTTCGCCGCTGCCCTCGACGCGCAACCGGACCTCTCGCCCATGGCGTGGCCGCGGTATGTGCGCATCGCGGCAACCCTGCCCACCACCGCCACCAACAAGATCGTCAAACGGCACCTCAAGCAAGAGGGGGCGACGCCCGGCGACGGGGTGCTGTGGGTCCGCGAACCACGCACTCGCACCTACCGCGTGGCCGCGCGGCCCCTCGCCCCGATCTGAGGTCCGGGCAGGTCAGATCGGCAGCGCACCGACCTCGGCGTCGGCGGCCCCGAAGTGCCGGTATGTGGCGAGTTCGCGGGCGCGTCGTCCGCGCCATTCGAGATACCGCCCACCGAAGGGTGACTTCCCGATCACCCGATAGCTGATGGTGTTGCGGACCCACGCCATCGGGAAGAACCATGGAACACGTTGCGCCAACCCGAGATCGCGCATACCATGCGGCCCGAGGAAGCCTTCGAGCACACTCAGCAACCGTTCCCGGGTGTACGTCGCGGCGAGATGCGGGAGCCATCGGTAGTTCAGTTCGGACTGTGCGTCGACGAGCGCGCGCGACAGTTCGCCGCCCGCGTCGGTGACGCCGGTCTGCGCCAACAGGATTGCGTAGCTGAGCTGGTGCTGGTCGCGTTCCTCGTCGAACAGCCAGTCCGCGTCGACGCCGATCAGCCAGCCCACGTATTTCCACAGGTGCATGATCGCGCGTGACTCGTCGGCGCCGACCGGTACGCCGAGCGCGCGCACTCCCATCATCAGCGCGCCACTGAAGAGATTCAGCGTGGAGGCGAGGTCGGTCTGGTTGATCGGCAGGCCCCACTCGTCGCTGTCCCACCGGCCGTTGTTCTCGAACGTGTCGTTGACGAGTGCGTGCATCAGACGCACATGCACGGTGAGTTTCCAGCCGTCTCCCCCGCGTCGCATCCCGCCTGCCCCGCCGACAGCGATTGCCCAGGTCTGTGTTTCACCGAGACGCCGATTGGCCTTGCTGCGCGACAGCCCGCCGGTTTCGGCAAGCAGGTCGACGGGCCCGCCGAAGCGGTACCCGCCGATCAGTGACAACGCCAGCAGCACGTCGGTGGCATTGCGGCCGAAGCGTCGAAAAACCTGCGCGCCGTATTCCACCAGCTCTGGATCGACCCACTCGGGAGTCGCCTCGACGAGGGCGAAGAAGTCGCGCAGGGCGGGCGCGCTGGTCTCGGTGACGCCGTGTGCGATGGCGTGGTGGACATCGCGCATCGATACCCGGTCCGGATGATCCTTGGGGAGTCGCATCGCCGCGACGACGGCGGCGGCGGGTTCGTCACGCATCATCAATCGCCATCCGAGAGTGGCGAATTCGTCCTCGGTGGGCTCGCGTAACCGCCAGTAGACGCGCAACGGCCGACCGATACGCCGCCCCCGATCCGGTGCTGCCCGAAATCGATGCGGTGGTGATACGCCCGGCGGCATCAGCGCTGTCATGAGACGAATCTACCAATTGGTCTCATTCGCGGGCAAGGGCAATGCCGCGTCGGGAATCTGCAGCCTTTGGTCGCGGAAACCGCGATCAAAGGCTGCAAATTCTTGCGAGTGGTCAGAGTCCGCGGGTGGTGAGCAGGTAGCGAAGGCGCGATTCGCTCGGTGAGCGTTCAGCAGGCACGTCGGTGTTGGCGTCGTCGGGGGTGATGATGTCGACGACGTCGTAGCCACCGGTACTGCTGTCCGGCAACGGATTACCCGTGTCGGGTGGTTGCCGGTGGATTTTGGCACGCACCTTCGCGAGCCCGGCGGTGAAGTCGGGCCCGACATCAGGCAGCTTGTTGACCCGTTTCGGGTGCGGTGGGGCACCGGGGGCGGCGTTACGCCGCCACCAGCACCGCCCGGCGAGGGGGCCGTCCCGGTAGATGCCGGTGGTGTACTGGCCGAGTTTCTCGCCGACCATCCGATTGTGTTTCGGACACGCCGGGGCGAGGTCGTCGATGTTGGTCAACCCGCCCTTCGCGTAATC
>NZ_JBNCLY010000030.1:0-40500 GCF_049844915.1 Gordonia sp. DT30
CCGCATCAGTGATTCGACGTCGGCGGGTAGGTCGCTGACTGGGGGGACGGTGTTCATGCGACTGGTTCCTGTCTGTCGATGGTGGTGTGGTTCAACCTGTTCCAGCCGCTGGTTCCCTGGGCGAGGGACGAGTGTTCGGAGGCGCCGCGGCGGGTGGTGTCGAGTCCTTTGGCTGCCAGGATCGAGTCGAGGTCCCCGGTGGCGAACCGGCCGTGGACCGCGGCGTGCCCGAGTGCCCAGTTGACGTCGTTGTTGGTGCCCAGGGCGGCCAACTCGACTGCGTGGGCCATCTTCTGCATGATCCGCTCGGTGCCGGCGGCAGCGGCTTCCTTGAGCCAGATCGCGGCCCCGTCCCCGATCGCGAGGAAGGCGTGTTCGGCGGTGGTGCGCGCGCGGATGCGGTAGTCGCCGGGGACTTTGTCGTGGTGGCCGGGGAAATGGGTGTCGTCGACCGCGGGGGTGCCGGGCGTGGTGCGCCGGTGCCGGGCGACTTCGACGGGCCCACCGTCGTCGAGCGCGCAGATGACGATCTCGTCGGTCCCGTCGTGATGTCGGACCCACACACTTTGACCCAACAGTGTTGCAGGAGTGGAGTATTGGCAGTGTTCGAAGGTGATCATCGGCGTGTTGGCGGGGACCCGTCGAGTCACGCCGAGACTCGCGGTATGAGGTAGATCGGGAATCTGGTGCAGCCGCGTGCGTTCCTCGGCGAGCATCTCGGCAGGGACTCGGCGGGTGGCCCGATGGACCCGGGCGTTGATGTGGTCGGTGAACGCGGCGCATGCCGCTTCGACGTCAGCGAAGCTGGCGTACTGGGGCAGCAGGTTGGTCTCGGTGGGCACGATGTCGGCCTTGGCAAGCTTGACGGCGCTTTCCACCCCGCCCTTCGATGCCGGATCGGCGGGTTCGCAGGTCAGTACCGAGATGCCGTAGTAGCGGCCGAACGTCACCGCCTGCCGATTACGGACCGGAACCCCGGCGATATGGCCGGTGGTGACGGTCTTCTCGTTGTCGGTCAACAGATAGGTGGGGGCGCCGCCGATGATCCGGAAGATCCGGTCGAGGCCGGCGAACACACTCGCGGCGGTCCGGTCGTGCAGGGCGATCACGACCCGGAAGCGGCACCACGCCAGCCAGGCGACCAGGAGCACAACCTTGCGGCCGTCGACGACCGGACCATCACCGAAGTCGTATTGCAGCCACAGTCCCGGCTCGGTGATCCACGGCCGATGTACTCGTGTATTGCCCAGGCGCCAAGCGGATTTGATCTCCGCGAGCGCGCGGCGGGTCGTGCGGTCGGTGCCTGTGTAGCCCAAAGCTTGCAAACGTTCGTGTGCCTTGTCGCCGCGGATCTTGCCCCGCGAGTCGTCCACCCACGCTTCAAGAACATCGCGGTAGTCATCGATCAACCGGGCCCGGCGCACCGCCGGTGGCAGGCCCGCGGCCCGGGCCTCGACAGCCTTCTTCACGGTGTGATGCGAGCAGCCACACAACTCCGCGGCCGCCCGATACGACCTGGTCAGATCGTAGGCATTGAGTATTTCCATGAGTTCTCCGTCAGACTTCACTACGGCCTCTCCTGCTGGTTGCGATTCGACTTAGGCATCGGTATCGAAACCACAGGAGAGACCGCCCCGGCGACGACGCGCCGGGGCAGAGGGGATCGGTCTGGGCAGATTCGTGTCCACCAGCGGGCACTTTCATGTCCGCAGGTGGGCAGTTCTTACTGGCCGTCAGCGGGCACTTTCATGTCCACGCATGGGCAGGTTCTCATGTCCGCCGACATCCATACCGCGCCACGCGGAATGGTCACGGGTTCGCGCGGTTCTAACTTGCTCGCGCGGCTGGTCGACCAGCCGCGCGAACCAGCACGGTCCGCGGGAACCAGCACGGTCCGCGGGAACCAGCTGCGGGCCGCGCGAACCCAGCTTCCTTTCGGTGGTCGCGGGCCGAGCCGGCACCGCGAGTTCAGCGCGAATCATTACCGACTATTCGTGCGGTAACCCGATGCGGGGTTAGTATTGTGGTGGATGAAGGGAAGGCGACGAGATGGCGAGACCGACGAGGGTCAGCGGGCCGTGCCAGGCATGGCCGGAGGAGAGTGCGTTCATCCGCGAGGTGCTCGACCGGATCGGCGACAAGTGGACGATGCTGATCGTCAGCACGCTCGACGGCGGGCCGCTGCGTTACTCCGAACTGCAGGCGAGCATCCCGGGGATCTCACAGCGGATGCTGACCCAGACGCTCAAGCTCCTCGAACGTGATGGGCTGATCACCCGGACCGCATACCCCGAGATCCCCCCGCGGGTGGAGTACGAGCTGACGGATCTCGGCCGGTCCCTGATGAACGCGGTCATGGCGATGGCCGGCTGGGCCGTCGCCCATCACAGCGAGATCGCCAGTAACCGGGCGGCCAGCGAACTCACCGGAGTGGGCCGCGGCAGGGCTCCGGTCGGCGCGTCCGCCGGCTGATCCGCGCGGTCCCGCTACTTGTTCCAGCAACTGGCGATGGGCGGAGCATGGGCGGCGCAGGTCGGACCATACCTCGACGACGACCGGCGATCCTTCGCGTTCCGATAGCTGCTCATAGTTCACCTCACTGGTAGTGCGTAACGCCATCGTGAGTGAGATGACAAGCATCTACAAAAGGCACTTTGACGTGCGTCAGGCTCGGCAGAAACGACGTCACCAGAAACGTCGGGTGCACTGCGTCCCACACGTGCCGGAACGTGCCGGCCGCGATGCTCGCGATCTCGTCGGCCCGGGCCCGGCCGCGTTCGGCGATGTAGGTGCCCCCGGCCAGGCGCCGCCATCCGAGCGCGCGTAGTTGCTCGACCTGCAGCAGGTAGTGCTCGACGGTCGGATCCAGCGTCGCCGGGTGTAGCGTTGCCCGCACCCGGTGCGCGCCGGTGAACGCGAAGTCGACCCGGCCGTGCAGGCCCTCGTGGATGGTCGGGTCCTGTGCGATCCAGGCGGTCGCACCGTCGGCGAAGTTGCGCAGGTGCGCGGCGAGCACTGCCTCGAAGTTCTGCCAGCCATCATCGACGGATGTATCGAAGTCGTTGGTGCGCATCATTTCTCCCTCCGGTCGGCCAGGGAGTGGTCCCCCTTGATGCCTACGGTATGCCACGGATACGACACTCCCGGTCCGACTCGGGCGACACCGGACGGATGGAAAGTCAGCGCAAACGTGCCCCCGGCCGTGGGGCCGGGGGCACGATCGTCGGTGTCGGGAACCGATGGTTACTTGAGCTGACCGGCCGCGATCTGGTTGGCGAACTCGGGGTGGTTGTTGAGCCACTCGGTCACCGCGCCGTCGGGGTTGTTGCCCGCGTACTTCTGGGTCATCAGGTTCTCGAGCTCCGAGAGATCGGCGTCGGGGAGAACCAGGTTCTTGAACAGCTGAGCCGCCTTGGGAGCCTTCTCGGAGAAGCCCTTGGTCGCCCAACTCCAGATGCCTTCCTTACCGCCGAGGGCTCCCTTCGGGTCGGCGAGGTCACGAATCTTGAACGCCGAGTAGGCCCAATGCGGCTTCCACAGGGTGACGGCCACGTTGGAGCCGTCGGCCTCGGCCTTGCGGATCGAGGCGAGCATCGCCGCCGTCGAGGACGTGGTGAAATTGAGGCCCTGCAGCCCGTACTGCGGGATCACATCGTTCTTGACGATCCCGGTCTCACCGGCGCCCGGTTCGATGCCCACGAGCGTGTTGTTGAACTGAGAGGCCATCGTCTTGAGGTCGCCGATCGACTGGGCCGGCGACGAGTTGTTCACGGCGATGGTCAGTTTCGCGCTGTCATACCAGCAGCTGAGTGGCTCGAGCTGGTTGCCGTAGCGATCGATGTAGGTCTTGTGCGTCTTGGGCAGCCAGACGTCGGTGAGCACGTCCACGTCGCCCTTTGATGCGGCGGTGAATCCGGCTGCGGCGTCGAGTGTCTTGATGTCGACGGTGTAGCCGTTCTTCTGCAGCACGTCCTTCATCAGATACGCGGTGGCCGCCGACTCGTCCCAACCGCTGAACGCGCCGATGGTGATGTTCTTGTCGTCACCGGCGCCGAGACCGCCCGCGGGTGCCCTACCGTCGGTCAGAGAGCAATTGGCGTACTTCGAGGCGATGTCGTTGGTGGAGCTCGCACCGCCGCCGGAGCCGCTGTCGGAGTTGGAGTTCGATGCTCCGCAACCGCTGAGTGCGAGCGCACCGACCGTGACGGCGGCCGCGACCGCCCCGAGCCTACTTCTGATATTTCTCATCTGTACTTACCCTCTTTCACTACTTCATTGGGTCTTTCAGAGCTTCCCGACGCGTCCGCGGTCGCCGATCGCCGCGCTGAGTCGATCGAGGTAGACGGCGATGATGACCACGGCGAGACCGGCTTCGGCCCCGAGTGAGAGATTGAGGGTCTGCAGTGCCTCGTTGACCTGGCCGCCCAATCCGCCGGCTCCGGCGAATCCGGCGATGACCACCATCGACAGCGCGAGCATGATGACCTGGTTGACGCCGGCCATGATCGTCTTCATCGCCAGCGGGATCTGGATCTGGGTGAGGATGCGCCGCGGGCTGGAGCCGAATGCCTGTCCGGCCTCGACGACTTCGGGATCCACCCCTCGGATGGCCAACTCGGTCAACCGGATTCCCGGCGGCATCGCGAACACCAACGTGGAGACGACGCCCGGGGTCGGGCCGATACCGAACACGATGATCACCGGCACCAGGTAGACCAGGCCGGGCAGGGCCTGCATCAGGTCGAGGATGGGCCGCACAATCGAGGACACCACCCGGCTACGCGCGGCGAGAATGCCGATGGGCAGGGCGATGATCAGGGCGATGATCACCGAGACCAGTACCAGCGCAATGGTGTTCATCGCGTTGACCCATTGGTCGAACGCGCGGATGAAATAGAAGCCGATCACCGTGAACACGGCCAACTTCCAGCCTCGCCGCAGGCCGGCGGCCAGCAGCGCCAGCACCGCGAAGATCGCGATCATCACGTAGTACGGCGGAGACGACAGCACGGTGTTGAAGGCGTCGTAGAGTCCGGTGATCACCGTCTTGATGGCGTCGAACAGCCAGCCGGCGTGCTGGGTCAGCCAGTTGAAGGCGTCCTCGATCGCATCGCCGACGTGAATGCGCGGGTTCATGAAACTCATGCGTTTTCCTCCCCGCGCGGGACGAGCGCGGCCAGCAGACCGACCCGCGGGATGACGCCGCGTAACCGGCCGTCGTCATCGGTGACCACCAACGGGACCGGCGATTCGGCGGATGGCGCGAACAGTTCGGCGACCGGTGTGGATTCGTTCACCTGGACGAGGGTTTCGGTGCGCACCAGCGTTCGCAGGTCCCCGACGTCGGCGTTGACCGCGGCGACGGCCTCCTCGTCGACGACGTAGCCGAGGAGTCGGCCGCGTTCGGTCACCAGCACCCCGCCGACCTGCTTCTGCCGCATCTCGTTGATCGCGCCGCGTGGACCGGCGGTGACGGGCACGACTGCGGCGGCGGGCTCCATCACCGAGCCGGCGGTCAACACGCGGGTGCGGTCGACCTCGGCGGTGAACTTGGCGACGTAGTCGGTGGCCGGGTCGGTGAGAATCTGCTCCGCGGTACCGATTTGGACGATCCGGCCCGACCGCATGACCGCAATCCGATCACCGACGTACATGGCTTCGTTGAGGTCGTGGGTGATGAACACGATCGTCTTGCCGAGGCTGGACTGCAATTCGATGAGCTGGTCTTGCATTTCGCGGCGAATCAGTGGATCGAGAGCCGAGAATGCCTCGTCCATCAACAGGATCGGGCTTTCGGCGGCCAGCGCGCGAGCGAGCCCGACACGCTGCTGCATGCCGCCGGAGAGCTGGGAGGGATAGCGGTCGCCCCAGCCCTTCAGGCCGACGACCTCGAGCCAGTGATCGGCGCGTTCGAGACGTTCGGATTTGGATACGCCCTTTTCGCGCAACGCATACGCCGCATTGTCGCGAACCGACCGGTGCGGCAGCAGCGCGAAATGCTGGAACACCATCGAGATCGAGTCGCGGCGGATCTGACGGAGTTGCTTGTCGCCGACGGTGGTGAGGTCGATGTCGCCGACGAAGACCGAGCCGGCCGTCGGCTTCCACAGGCCGTTGAGTGTGCGGATCAAGGTCGACTTGCCCGACCCGGACAGGCCCATCACCACGAAGATCTCCCCGGGCGCCACGTCGAAGGTGGCGTCGATGACGGCTGCGGTACCGAACTCTTTGACGTCGTCGGCGTCGGCGCCGTCACGCAGGCGTTTGATTGCCTCGCCGGGTCGCCGGCCGAACACCTTGTAGACGTGGTCGGCGCGCAGCGCGGGTCCGGCGTCGGGCGCCGCGCTCGTGGCGTCGCTCTCGGGCGAGATGGTCAAACCTTCCCCTTCCGGCGGGTGTTCAGACGTTGTGCATTGCCCAACAGAATTCGGTGTTGGCAACCGGACACCCTTAGTCACCCTAAACAGCAGCTGAGTGACAGGTATGAGGTACCCCACGATCGAACCACATACTTCTCCGTCGAGCAGTGGAGTGCGAGCGCCCCGGTGGAACTATCCGGTATGTGGCGAATGCACGATATCCGTGCCCGGCCGGCAGCGGGTCGGACATCAGGAATTCGACGCGGCGGCCGACTTTCGGGCGGCGGTGTAGGTGCGCGCGGCCTCGGCGTCCGAATCGACCTGTGGCGGTGAACCACGCAGCGGCTGACGTGCGGATTCACGGAGAAACCAGATCGCGACCAGACCCACCACGCCGCTGGCGATCAGATAGAAGCCGGGTACCAGTCGATTGCCGGTGAGACTGACCAGGGCCGAGGTGATCAATGGGGTGGTGCCGCCGAACAACGACACCGCGATGTTGAACCCGATGGAGAGCGCACCGTAACGCACCGACGTCGGGAACAGGGCAGGCAGAGTCGAGGCGGTGGGCGCGGCGAAGCACGCGAGGATCGCGCCCAAGACCACACACGCCACGATCGGCGCCCAGATCGCGTCCATCCCGAGCAGGATGAAGCACGGGACGGCAACGATGATCTGGATGACCGCGC
Organism: Gordonia sp. DT30; assembly: GCF_049844915.1. NCBI lineage: Bacteria > Bacillati > Actinomycetota > Actinomycetes > Mycobacteriales > Gordoniaceae > Gordonia > Gordonia sp. DT30. Next base: position 7,049 of record NZ_JBNCLY010000030.1, read on the forward strand.
CGATGGCGAAGACGGGACGCCGGCCGATGTAGTCGCTGACCCGGCCCAGTGCCAGGATCAGTGTCACCACCACGAGCATCGCCAGCAGCACCAAGAGGTCCGAGCTGAGCTGACTGCGTCCGATGACGTCGGTGAAATAGGTCGGCAGATATGCGGTGACCATGTAGTTGGTGACGTTGTAGAGAATCACCACCCCGACACACACCAGCAGCGGCCGCCAGAATCGGACGAAGATCGCGCCGATCTCACGTCCGGCACTCTCGGTCTGCTTGACCTTCGCGTCGTGCTCGTCGAGCTGTTTGCGATAGGCGGGGGTGTCTTCCAGGCGCAACCGCAGATAGAGCCCGATCAGTCCCATCGGGCCGGCGATGAAGAACGGGATCCGCCAGCCCCACGAGAGCATGACGTCGTCGCCGAGTGCGGCGTTGAGGATCGTGACGACCAATGATCCGAGCGAGTAGCCGATGAACGTTCCGAAGTCGAGCCAGCTGCCGAGGAATCCGCGGCGGCGGTCCGGCGAATACTCGGCGATGAACGTGGTCGCCCCGCCGTATTCGCCGCCGGTGGAGAAACCCTGCACCATGCGGGCCACCAGCAACAGGATCGGCGCCCAGATACCGATCACCCCGTAGGAGGGGATCAGGCCGACCGCGAACGTGCCCGTTGCCATCATGATCATGGTCGTCGCCAGCACCTTCTGCCGGCCGATGCGATCGCCGAGCGGGCCGAAGAAGAACCCGCCGAGCGGCCGCACCAGGAATGCCGCGGCGAAGGTCCCGAAGGTGGCGAGTAACTGCACGCTGGACGAGGCGTCGGGGTAGAAGACCTTGCCGAGGGTAGCGGCGAGGTAGCCGTATACCCCGAAATCGAACCACTCCATCGTGTTTCCGAGCGCGGAGGCAGTGATCGCCCGCTTGAGCATCGGCTGATCGACGACGGTGATCGACTCTTGCGTGAGCGGTGGTTTGCGGCCTATCAACAGCCCCAGCGCCCGCAGATGACGGTCGACGACGTGCTCGTGCGCCCAGCGCACGAGAGACGGCCTGCGGCCGTCGGGTGCAGGATCAGGCATTTCCTCAGCCTAGATAGTGAAGGTCCGTGCCGTCCTGCGAAGTGTTCAGCGCGGGGGCGGTGCTCGGATATCGTCGATGGATGGAGCTGCCGAAACCCCGCCTGGAACCGCGTCGGCGTGTCGTTCCGGCGGCGGGCGCGTTGCCCGCGCCGACGCGGCCGTTTCCGCCGGCTCGGCTGATTCCGCTGCCGGGGCGGGCACCCGAGGACGTGGTCGTCGGCGCTGATGGTCAGCTCTATTGCGGGCTCGAGGGCGGGGCCATCGTGCGCGTCGATCCGACGACGCTGCGGACGGAGGTGGTCGCCGACACCGGCGGCCGGCCACTCGGGTTGCTCGCATATGACGACGGATTGATCGTGTGCGACTCGCATCGGGGGCTGCTGCGCGTCGACCCGGCCACCGGGAGCGTGGACGCCCTCGTCGAACGCGTCGACGGTGTGCCGCTGCGGTTCTGTTCGAATGCGGCGCTCGCCCCGGACGGCGCGATCTGGTTCACCGAATCGTCCACGCGGTTCGGCTTCGAGCACTACATGGGCGCGTTCCTCGAACACCGGCCGTCCGGGCGGCTCCTGCGGCGTGACCCGGACGGGACGGTCACGGTGATCCACACCGAGCTGGATTTTCCGAATGGGCTGACACTGGCGCCGTCGCAGGACGCGCTGATCATGGTCGAAACCGGGGGCTATCGCATCAGCCGCGTGCGCCTCGCCGACGGTGCGACGACGACGCTGACCGCCAACCTGCCCGGGTTCCCCGACAACCTGTCGATCTTCCGGGACGGACTGGCCTGGGTGGCCTTCACCAACCCGCGCAGTGCTGCCCTCGACCGCGCCGGCCGACTACCGGGCTGGGTGCGCCGGGCCATCTGGCGTCTGCCCGACGCGCTCATCCCCGGCCCGCGCGAGGCCATCTGGGTGCGGGCCATCACCGAACACTGTGAAACGGTGCACGATATCCGTTCGGTCCGAGGCGATTTCGCGATGGCCACCGGAGTCGTCGAGCACGACGGGTTCCTCTATGTGGCCGGGCCGCCTCAGGGGGCGCTGCTGCGGCTCGATCTCTCCGGATCCGCGCCCGAGGCCGACAACCGCGCCTGATCGGCGCCGCCGGGGGTTCGAAGGTTGGGGGGTCGAAGATTGCCTCGCGGCAATCCGGGGTACGCACACGCGGTATTCACATATCTCGGAAGGTGGCACCGATGACACTGCCCGACGGTCTGTGGGGTGAGCGGACACCATACGGACCCGGCGACCCCTGGCCCACTCGCGCCGACGTACAGCTGGCCGACGGGATCGGCGAGTCCGACGTCGAGCGGTGGGTGCCGACGGCGTCGGTGCTGCATTCCAACGGTGACGGCCTCGATCTCGCGGTACGCGGTGAGCAGATCGTCGGTGTGCGCGGATCGACCGGCGACCGGATCAACCACGGGCGCCTCGACGTCAAGGATCGGTACGGATGGCAGGCCACCGCCTCGGACGACCGGCTGACGCGGCCGCTGATCCGGTCCGGCGGGCGACTGGTCGAGACCGACTGGGAGACCGCGATGGGTCGCGTGGTCGATCACAGCCGCCGGCTTCTGCAGAGCTACGGGCCCGGTTCCATCGGCTTCTACACGTCCGGGCAACTGTTCCTCGAGGAGTACTACACGCTGGGCGTGATCGCCCGCGCGGGGATCGGCACCAACCACATCGACGGCAACACCCGGCTGTGTACCGCGACCGCCGCCGAGGCGCTCAAGGAGTCGTTCGCCTCCGACGGGCAGCCCGGCACGCTCGCCGACATCGACCATGCCGACGTGATCGCCCTGTTCGGCCACAACATCGCCGAGACGCAGTCGGTGTCGTGGATGCGCATCCTCGACCGCCTCGCCGGCAGCGATCCGCCGTCGCTGCTGTGCGTCGATCCGCGGCCGACTCCGGTGGCGCGGCACGCCGCGATCCATCTGGCGCCGCTGCCGGGGACGAATGTGGCGTTGATGAACGGTCTGCTGCACGAGATCGTGGCGCACGGCTGGATCGACCGCGACTACATCGACGCGCACACCGTCGGTTTCGCCGAACTGGAGAAGCAGCTCGCCGACTATCCGGTGGAGCGGGCCGCCGAGATCTGTGGTGTCGATGCCGGCGAACTCCGCGCGGCCGCACAGCTGCTGGGCGGCGCGCAGCGATTGATGTCGACTGTGCTGCAGGGCTTTTACCAGTCACATCAGGCGACAGCAGCGTCGGTGCAGGTGAACAACCTGCATCTCGTCCGGGGCATGCTGGGCCGGCCGGGTTGCGGCGTGCTGCAGATGAACGGCCAACCCACCGCGCAGAACACCCGGGAATGCGGCGCCGACGGCGATCTCGCCGGATTCCGCAACTGGGCCAACGACTCCCACATCAAGGAGCTCGCCGAGCTGTGGAACGTCGATCCGTCGCAGATCCCGCACTACGGTCCACCGACGCACGCGATGCAGATGTTCCGCTACGCCGAGCAGGGCTCGCTCAAGATGCTGTGGGTCTCGGCAACCAACCCGGCGGTGTCGCTACCCGAATTGACCCGCATCCGTTCGGTTCTCGCCCAGCACCGGTTGTTCCTGGTGGTGCAGGACATCTTTCGCACGGAGACGGCCGAGTTCGCCGATGTCGTCCTGCCGGCCGCCGCGTGGGGCGAGAAGACCGGCACCTTCACCAACGCCGATCGCACCGTGCACCTCTCGGAGAAGGCCGTGGACCCGCCAGGGCAGGCGCGCTCGGATCTCGACATCTTTCTCGACTACGCGCGCCGAATGGACTTCCGCGACAAGGACGGTCAACCGCTGCCGCCGTGGACCGACGCCGAGTCGGCGTTCCGCGCGTGGCAGGCGTGCAGTGCCGGTCGGCCGTGCGACTACACAGGCATGAGCTACGACGCGCTGCGCGAGCGCGGCGGCATCCAATGGCCATGTACCGCAGATACTCCCGAAGGCACCGAACGTCTCTACACCGACGGCCGGTTCTGGAGTGCGCCCGATTACTGCGAGGCATATGGCAAGGATCTGGTGACCGGCGCCCCGGTCGAGCCCACCGAATACCGGGCGCTCAACCCTGATGCGAGGGCGATCATCAAGGCCGCTGAGTACCTGCCGCCGCACGAATGCCCGTCGGACGACTATCCGTTCGCACTCATCACCGGACGCATCATCTACCAGTTCCATACCCGCACCAAAACCGGCCGCACACCGCAATTGGACGGTGCCGCACCAGATGTGTGGGTGGAGATGTCGTCCGAGGATGCCGCCGACCACCACGTCACCGACGGCGACCGCGTGGAGATCACCACCCCGCGCGGGGTGGTGCATGCCGTTGCTCGCATCACCGACATGCGGCGGGGCGTGCTGTTCGTGCCGTTCCATTACGGCTACTGGGATGAGCCCGACGATCACCCCACCGACCGTGCCGCGAACGAACTCACCATCACCGACTGGGATCCGGCATCCAAGCAGCCGCTGTTCAAGACCGCGGCTGCGGCACTGAGACGGTGTCCACCGGAGGCTGAACGCCCTGGGGAAACCGTCAACACCGGTGGAGATGCGTCATGAACAAGCTCGGTCTGGTCCTCCGCGAGCTGCACCGGAGCGAATTGCACCTCGCCCGTGACCTCGACGCGGTGTCTCGTCGACACAAGGCCGATCACGAGATCTACTACGTTGCAGGAGATGTCGCCGGATGGTCGCGCGAGCATGTCCGCCGGATCGCCGAGGCGGCAGCCGACATGAACATCGACCTGTCCGCCCGGCCGCGCACCGCAGCACGTGCCGGTGAATTCGCCGAACGATTCAGTGACCTCGTCGCGAGACGACCGGAGCCGTCGCTGCTGCTCCTCGTCGATCTTCGCCGCCTGCACCAGCGAGCCGCCGGGGTGTCGATCGACTGGGAACTGCTCGCCCAAGGCGCCCAGGCAACCAAGAACGCCGACCTGCTCGAGTTGGCGTCGCAGTGCCATCCCGAGACGCTGCGCCAGCTCCGGTGGACCAACTCGATGCTGAAAGTGCTCTCACCGCAAGCACTGATATGAAGTTCTCAAGGAACGGTTGCGGTCCCGGCAAGCCGGGGTGCAGGGTCAGGAAGTTATTGTGGCGAAGCCTGTTTCAGGGCTGTTGGTGTCAGGCGGCGTCGTTGAGGTGCAAGGTGCGTCGGTTGTAGGCCGGAAGTGGTCGTCGCCGGGGGTCGACGGAGGCTGGTGGGACCAACCATGGGTGCCGGTCGAATCCCATCACCACATCCCAGCCAAGGTCGTGTACATCGTGGTGGCACGCGGTGCACAGCAGGCACCCGTTGTCGAGGTCGGTGGGGCCACCATCAACCCAACTGACGAGGTGGTGCGCCTGCGTGCGCGAGGCGGGCGCACCGCATTTGATGCAACATTTGTCGCGTAGCAGCAACGCTTTTCGCTGTGACGGCGTGAACAACCGCTTCTCCCGTCCCACGTTCAACGGCACTTCCTCGCCGTCGATGATGGCGACGGTGATCGCGGCATCACAACCCAACGTTCTCGCCGTGGCGGGCGTGACCGATCCCATGAACTCGAGCGCGGACAGCTGTGGGGCACCAGCAGGAATGGTCAGCAGGACGCCGCCGGTCGGCTTGCACGACACGGTCTCATCAGCAAGACCTCGTTCAGCGAGTTCGAGGACCGTTTCGAGAGCATCGGCGCGTCTACGTTCGACCGGACGCGGGTCGTGTGAACCGTCGGGCTGCGGCTTTGGCGCGGACAGTGTTTCGACGAGACTGTGCAGCTTCTCCCCGGCGACGGCGTCGAGATTGGCGCGCACGTCGAGGCGTCCGTCGCTGGTCTTGTGGTAGCCGAGTTCGTTGATCGTCTTGTCTTCGGCGGCGGGTGCGCCGCCGGTGTCGTCGGCAACAAGGTTGCCGAGTTGGCGTGCGTGCTTACCGATTTCGGCGGGACTCATCCCCGACAGCGCTTGCGACACCAACGCGCGGGTGTGATCGCGACGCTCTTCGGGGGTGACAGGTTCGCCGGCGCGGGAGTCGATATGGGTGAGTCCGAGAACAATGGCGTCGGCGTGGTCGAGGGATATCGCACCATCCACGGTGTGGATGCGTAGTCCGTCGAGCTCCTTCGTGGTGCCGATGCGGACGAGCCGCCCGGCGACGGCGGGCGCGATTCCCATGGTGATCAACAGTTGTCGCACCGACCGGCCTTGGGGCGCGGTCACCTTGAGACGGTCGAACTCGCCGGTCAACGTCGCGGCGAGGTGATCGACCTTGTTGCGCAAGATGATCAGTTGCTGCATCGCCGCGAACGCCTCCCGTGAACTGAGATCCGCACGGACCGTGCGGTCGTGGAGTTGTTTGATGAGACACGCGAATGCATCTGCAGACAGTGATGGCGTAGCTGCGGTGTCGTCGATCATGGAATCCCCCCTGGATGATCTTGCGATGGGTCCAGTGGAGCAGAAGATTCGTTCGATTGGCAGGTCTTGTGGAATCAATCCGCAAGGACCGCAACCGCTTTCGTCCCACCAGTGAACAGGAGCCACACGCCTCCGTCGACGGCGAGTCGGATCAGAGCCGTTCGATGATGGTGGCGTTCGCCAGTCCGCCGGCTTCGCACATCACCTGTAAGCCGTAGCGCCCGCCGGACTGCTCGAGATTGTTGAGCAGGGTGGTCGCCAGGCGGGCGCCGGACGCGCCGAGCGGATGACCGATGGCGATGGCACCGCCGTTGATGTTGACCTTGGCGGGGTCGGCGCCGGTCTCGTGCAGCCAGGCCAGCACCACCGACGCGAACGCCTCGTTCACCTCGAACGCATCGATGTCGTCGATGCCCAGACCTGCTCTCGCGAGGACCTTTTGGGTGGCGGGAATGATCCCGGTGAGCATGTAGATCGGGTCGTCGCCGGCGACGGCGAAGGAGTGGATGCGGGCCCGCGGTGCAAGACCGAGGCGCTGCGCGGCGGCGTCGCTGGTGATGAGTACCGCGGCCGACCCGTCGTTGACCGGCGAACTGTTGCCGGCGGTGACGCGCCAGTCGAGCTCGGGGTAGCGCTGTTCCCAGAACTCGTTGCGGAACGCGAGGCGCAACCCGGCGAGGGTGTCGACGCTGGAGTCACCGCGGACGGTCTCGTCGACGTGCAGATCGGTGACCGGGGTGATCTGGGAGTCGAACAGCCCGTCCTTCCACGCGCGGGCCGCCCGCTGGTGCGACGTCGCCGCGAACTCGTCGAGCTGAATGCGGGAGAGGTCCCAGCGATTCGCGATCAGATCGGCACTGATGCCTTGCGGCACAAGGCCGTCGGGGTATCGCGCCGCCACCTTGGTGCCGAGGAAGTCCTTGCCCTCCGACTGGGACCCGATCGGGACGTGGCTCATGGATTCGACGCCGGAGGCGATCACGACGTCGTAGGCGCCGGCGATCACGCCCTGCGCGGCGAAGTGGATGGCCTGCTGGCTCGAGCCGCACTGCCGGTCGACGGTGACGCCCGGCACGGATTCGGGGAATCCCGCCCCGAGCAGCGCCCACCGAGCGGTGTTGCCGGACTGCTCGCCGACCTGGCCGACGGCCCCGCTGATCACGTCGTCGACGACGGCTGGATCGATATCGTTGCGCGCCACCAGGTCTGCCAGGACGTGGGCGTGGATGTCGACGGGGTGCAGATCGGCGTAGGCGCCGCCGGGCTTGCCCTTGGCGATCGGTGTACGGACGGCGTCGACGATGACGGCTGTGTTCATGACTTGTCCTCTCGGAACTCCGACCACCAGGCTGACTGTTGATCGTCTCAGTCAGAACGTACGCCTCTGGCTGTGGTTTGGCAAAGGCAGAGTTCGGCGTCGGGGCCCAGCGCGGCAGGCGCGCCATATGTCCGGCACGCCTGCCGCGTGGCAACCGCAGCGACACCGCGCTTCCGGCCGTGAACGCTACTTCTTGAACTGGAGAACAGCCTTCATCGTGTCGCACTGCATTGCGCGGAACGTGTCGTCGATTGCGGCACGATCCTCCGACAGCCACGAGGCGATGTCCTCGACCCAGTGTTCGCCGCCAACCAGGGTGGGGCAGCCACTGGTCAGCGGGATGTCGACGGTCACCGGCCGGCCGTCGTGAGAATGGATGACCACCCATGCCCGCACCTGCTTGCCTTCGGCCCCGAGCATTTCCGCGAGCCGTGCCGCGGCGACACCGAAATGAATCTCGTGACTCTGCAATTCGTGCCCGCGGCCCGAGGTGATGAGGGTGCCGTCGGCCCACTGGTAGTTGCACCCGCGCCAGTACTTGGAATCGACGAGCGCGACTCTGTCCCCGAGCACGATGGCGTGGTCGACGTCGGCGACCTCCGAGCCCGGAAATTCCAGGGTGTTGATCATCTGGGCGTCGGGCAACAGGTCGCTGCGGCGGTCGAAGCCGTCGGAGGTGAGCTGTTCGCCCTGGATTCCCTTGGTGACATTTCCGACGCCGAACTTCTCGACGGCGTCGCCGAGTCCGCTTGCCGGTTCCCCGATGACCCGGCGTGCCAGCAGGTCGGGTTCGATCGGCCGGTAGTTCTGCTCGTCCTTCCGCCACGAGGATGCGACGGCAGCGACCGTCACCAGAACCAGCGGTACAGCCAACTCGACCGTCACCTCGGCGTTGGCCACCCACAGGATGAGTGCGAGCAGCAGGACGCAGACGGCAACAGAGAACTTTCCGAGGTAACCGACCACGCCGATGACAACTGCGACGATCGCGAGGACCACACTGATCGCGAGGGAGTAGGCGATCGCTGCCAACACGCCGTGCGCGGACCATGCCTTCCAGATCTCGGTCACCCAGACCACCACGAGGTAGACGGCTGCCACGCCGACGCATGAGACCCGAATCCGTTCGATGTTCCGTCCCAGCGGCGTGGGCACAACCCGCGGGAGTTCGTAGTATTCCGACCCGTTCATCTTGCTCTCCTTGGTTGGGTTTTCAACTGACGGGAGAACGCTATCCAGGGGGTCTTCGGGGGTGCGGCACTTGTATTCGTGCAGGTAGTCGGGTTTTCACCGAACGCCGGCTCTTGACGAGCTTCTCGTGGGGTGGAACCGGGGGACGGTCCGCGGTGGGTGCGCAGCCGAACCTGGTGCGTGCTTTCGGAGCAGCCCGATGCCCGGCTACGCGTCAGACGAAAAGGACGCCCTGCCGGGGCTCGTCTCGACGCCACGAACATGCCCGCCGTCGATATTGCCGGGCAAGATCATCGGGGGAGTTTGATCGCCACCGAAATGTCGTCCACCGGCTCATCGGTCATCACCTGTACGAGATCTCGGGCCATCTCCTCGACCTCGCGGACGTCTGCAGCCCATGTGTGCCGGTTCAGTTCCGGAATGAAAATCGACCAGCCGGGTGCGGCGCGCTCAATGATCGCCGCGTAGTCCGCCATTGTCCCTACCCGTGTCGAGGCCGGGTCGACCGCCGCCGGCCCTGCCGATGAGGCCACGACTCGACCCTGCCGCCGCCGTCCCGGTTTTAGTCCCTTCCGAATGTCATCTTACGGCGACCACAGCTCACAACCGCGTCACCGCCAGCCCACCGTCGTGGAATTGCGAACGCAGGCGCTTCTTGTCGAACTTGCCGACGCTGGTCTTGGGAACTTCGTTGATGACCGTCCAGTTCTCGGGTAGCTGCCACTTGGCGACCTTGTCGGACAAGAACTCTCGCAACGATTCCGGAGTGGCGTCGGAACCCTCGCGCAGCACCACCGCGACGAGCGGCCGTTCGTCCCATTTCGCATCCGGCACGCCGATGACCGCGGCCTCGACGACGTCGGGGTGGCCCATCACGGCGTTCTCCAGGTCCACCGAGGAGATCCACTCGCCGCCGGACTTGATGATGTCCTTGGTGCGGTCGGTGAGCGTCAGGTAGCCGTCGGGGGTGATGGAGCCGACGTCGCCGGTGCGCAGCCAGCCGTCGTCGAACTTCTCGGGTGCGTCGACGCCGTAGTAGGAGCCGGTGATCCACGGTCCGCGCACTTCCAGCTCGCCGATGCTGGTGCCGTCGTTGGCCACCACCTCGCCGTCGTCGTCGACGAGCCGGGCCTGCACCGACGCCGGGAACCGGCCCTGGGTGTAGCGGTAGCGCCAGCGCTGCTCGCCTTCGGTGCCGGCGGGCGGGCGGGCCACCGATCCGAGCGGCGAGGTCTCGGTCATTCCCCACGCGTGCAGCACGTCGATGCCGTGCTGCTCTTCGAAGATGTGCATGAGTGACGGCGGCACTGCGGAACCGCCGATGAGCACCTCGCGCATACTCGAGATGTCTTGTGGATGCTGTTCGAGATATTGGTGCAGGCCCAGCCAGATCGTGGGGACGGCCGCCGCCATCGTCGGGCGTTCGGCGGCGATCAGTGCGGCGAGCGGTTCGGGCTGCAAGAAGCGGTCGGGCATGATGAGCGACGCCCCGATCATGAACGCCGCGTACGGCATTCCCCACGCCATGGCGTGGAACTGCGGGACCACGGCCAGCGCCCGGTCGCCCTGCTTCATCGCCGGGCCGTCGGTCATGCACACCTGCATGGAGTGCAGGTAGATCGAACGGTGCGAATAGACAACACCTTTCGGGTCGCCGGTGGTGCCGGAGGTGTAACACATGGCGGCCGCCGACCGTTCGTCGACGTCGGGCCAGTCGTACTCGGTGGGCTGCTCGGCGATGAGCTGCTCGTAGGAGTGCACCTGCACGCCGTCCGGGGCGTCGACGCCGTCGGTGGAGTCGCCGGTGACGATCACGTGCCGGACGGTGCTCAGTTGCGGCAACTGCGGATTGAGCAAGGGGAGCACCGTCGGGTCGACGATGATGACGTGGTCTTCGCCGTGGTCGGCGACGAAGACCAGTTGCTCGGGGAACAGCCGGATGTTGAGGGTGTGCAGCACCGCGCCCATCGCCGGCACCGCGAGGTACGCCTCGAGGTGTTCGGCGTTGTTCCACATGAACGTGCCCACCCGTTGATCGCCGGTGACGCCGAGCCCACGCAACGCATGGGCCAGCGCCGCGCAGCGCCGCCCCACCTCGGCATAGGTACGGCGGCGGGGGCCGTCACCGGTCCACGTCACCACCTCGGCGTCGCCGTAGACGGTGCTGCCGTGGCGCAAGATCTGCGCGATCGACAGCGGAACATCCTGCATGGTGCTGAGCATCGGTCCTCCTCATGGTGGCCCCGCGTACTGCCGACGGTGGGGGCGCCTACGGTTCCGAGGATGGCACCGTCGGGGGCGGCGCGGAGCGGATTTGCCGATCACGGACGCGCGGCCGGCAGGCAGGTTTCACTCAGCGTGCGAAAAACCGTCGACCTGGGCGAACCACGCCCGGAAGCAGGGTGGGTTTCCCGGTACCGGTGCGATCGCGGATGATCAGTTGGTGACTGCAGAAGATGGGTCGGGCACGGTGGACGATCACGCAGATCTTCATTGGCTTCCGCCGAAGCCCAAACGCGACAAGAGTCTGTTGGTCGCCGGGATCGTGGTGGTGCTCGTTGTCGTCGTCGGCCTGGGCTTCACCCTCTTCGGGAACTCGGGGCTGCTGCGCAGCGACGACGGCGACTCGGTGACGATCGGCACCACCGAGGCGTCGCAGGACTACTGGCCGATCTTCGTGCGCAAGGCCAAGGACCGGGGCGTCACCATCAAGACCGTCAACTTCTCCGACGGCAACCAGGTCAACCCCGCGCTCGCCCAGAAACAGGTGGACCTCAACCTCTTTCAGCATCTGCAGTTCCTGGCCGACTACAACGTGTCCACCGGCAACCACCTCGTGCCGGTCGGCTCCACCTACATCGTGCCGCTGGCCGTCTACTCCAAACGGCATCATTCTATCCAGGACATCCCCGACGGCGGCACCGTCGCCATCCCCAACGATGCCACCAATCAGGCCCGCGCCCTGCTGGTCTTGAAGGCGGCCGGGCTGGTGGATCTGCGCGGCGGCGGCAACATCAAGTCGACGCCCGCCGACGTGCTGTCCGGGTCGCGCGTCAACGTGGTGCCGGTGGCCGCACAGCAGACGGTCGCCTCGCTGCCGTCGGTCGACGCGGCCGTGATCAACAACAACTTCGCACAGGACGCCGGCCTCGACCCGGCGTCGGCGATCTACCAGGACGACCCGAAGAGTGCTGCGGCCGAGCCGTACATCAACATCATCGTGGCGCGCCCGGACGACGCGGACAATGCGGCATTCGGCAAGGTGGTCGAGGCCTTCCATGACCCGGAGGTCACCGCCGCGCTGGTGAAGCAGTCGAAGAACACCGCCGTCATCGTCAGTCGGCCGCGCGCCGACCTCGAGCAGATCCTGGACCGGCTGGAAGGGCAATTGCGATGACCCACCGCGAACCGATCATCGAGCTGCGGAACGTCACCAAGACCTACCCGGTCGAGGGTTCCAAGGACACCCTCGACGCGCTCGCCGGCATCAGCCTGCACATCGACGCCGGGGAGATCTATGCCATCATCGGCGGATCCGGTGCAGGCAAGAGCACCGCGGTCCGCCTGATCAACGCCCTCGAGCGGCCCACGTCCGGGCAGGTCTTCGTCGAGGGCGTCGACCTCGCGACACTCAAGGGCAAACGCATCCGCAAGCTCCGCACCCGGGTGTCGATGGTCTTCCAGCAGTTCAACCTGATGAACTCGCGCACCGTCTACTCCAACATCGACTTCGCACTCGAGATCGCCGGATATCCGAAGGACAAGCGCCGCAACCGTATTGCCGAGCTCCTGCACTTCGTGGGGCTGGCCGAGAAGGCATGGTCGTATCCGAGTCAGCTCTCCGGCGGGCAGAAGCAGCGGGTCGGGATCGCCCGTGCGCTGGCCGCCGACCCGCTGGTCCTCCTCGCCGACGAGGCCACCTCCGCGCTCGACCCGCAGACCACCAACGAGGTGCTCCGGCTCCTGCAGCGCGTCAATGACGAACTGGGCATCACCGTCGTCGTCATCACCCACGAGATGGATGTGGTGCGCAAGATCGCCCACCGCGTGGCCGTGCTCGATCAGGGCACCCTCGTCGAGGAGGGCGAGGTGTACGACGTCTTCGCGCACCCGCGCGACGACCTGACCCGCCGGATCGTCGAGGACTCGCTGCACGGGCGGCCCAGCGCCGAAGACGCTGCGACGCTTCGTGAGCGGTACAACGGCCAATTCATCTCGGTGCCGATCGGTGAGCACACCGAGGTCGGCGACATCCTCGCCGAGGTGGCCCGCACCACCGACCTCGGATTCGAGTTCGTCTACGGCGGCATCTCGGCGTTGCAGGGCAGATCGGTCGGCAACATCACGTTGCTGCTCAAGGGCTCCGACGAGGCCATCGCCACCGCGATCAGCCGATTGCAGGCGTCGACACCCGATGCGGAGGTACTGCGGTGAACATCAACTGGGACACACTCGGACCCATCTTCTGGGAGTCGGTGTGGCAGACGCTGCAAATGGTCGTCGCCACGCTGGTGATCGGTGGAATCCTCGGCCTGCTGCTCGGGGTGGCGCTGTACACGACGCGCCGCGGCGGCATCCTGGAAAACGTCTGGGTCTATCAGATCCTCAACGTCGTGGTGAACTTCGTCCGCCCGATCCCGTTCATCATCTTCATCGTCGCCGTCGGCCCGTTGACGGTGAAAGTGGTGGGTACGACGATCGGGACCGGCGCGGCGATCTTCGCGCTGGCCATCGCCGCCACCTTCGGGATCTCGCGGATCGTCGAACAGAACCTGGTGTCGATCGATCCCGGCGTGGTGGAGGCGGCGACAGCGCTCGGTGCCGGGCCGCTGCGCATCATCTTCCGCGTGCTGCTGCCCGAGGCGCTGGGGCCGCTCATCCTCGGGTACACGTTCATCTTCATCACCATCGTCGACATGACGGCGGTGGCCGGCTCGGTCGGCGGTGGTGGGCTCGGCAACTTCGCGATCCAGTACGGCTACCAGCGGTTCAACTGGTGGGTCACCTGGATCGCGGTGGCGGCGATCATCGTCATCGTGCAGGCCGCGCAGTTCTTCGGGAACTGGTTGTCCGCCAAGGCGTTGCGACGCTGATCCGGCACCGATCCGCGGCGGCCCGGTGAGCCGGTGACCCGCGCGCCGGCGGCCGATCGTGCAGGTCCAAAATGGGGTGATGGTTGATGCTTCGCTCCCCGTGATCGATCTGTCGCTGGCCGAGACCGATCCCGACCGGCTGCACGCCGAACTCCTCGCCGCCGGCCGCGACGTCGGTTTCTTCTACCTGACCGGCCACGGCGTCGACGACGCGCTCTTCGACCGCGCGCTGGCCACCGCACGGGAGTTCTTCGCCCAGCCCGATGCGGTCAAGGACGAGGTGAGCCAACTGCGCAGCCCGCAGTTCCGCGGCTACACCCGGGTCGGTGGGGAATTGACCAACGGCCGCACCGACTGGCGTGAACAGATCGACCTCGGCCCCGACCGCGATCCGGTCGCCGGTGCCGAAGGGTTCTGGAACCTGCAGGGCCCCAACCTGTGGCCGTCGTCGCCGGCGGATTTCCGGGAGATCTTCACCGACTGGAGCGACACGCTGACCGGCGTCGGAATGCGGCTGTTGCAGCACTGGGCGATCGCGCTCGGCGCCCGCCCCGATGTCTTCGAGGCCGCCTTCGAGCAGCCGGAGACGCTGACCAAACTGGTGCGCTATCCCGGTGATGACGCGCAGACCCAAGGTGTTGGTGCGCACAAGGATTCGGGCGTGCTCACGCTGCTGCTGGCCGAGCCGGGTTCGGCCGGCCTGCAGGTGCAGGCCGGTGCCGACGAGTGGATCGACGCCACCCCGATCCCGTACGCCTTCATCGTCAACATCGGCGAGCTGCTCGAGGTGGCGACCGGCGGCGTCCTGCGCGCCACCCTGCACCGGGTGCTCAGCCCACCGGCGGGCACCGACCGAATCTCGGTGCCGTTCTTCCTGAATCCGAGGCTCGACGCGCAGATCCCCGTCCTCGACGTCGCCCACTCCGGGCCCGGCGTGGAAGCCGACCCGAACAACCCGATCTTCACCACCTACGGCGAGAATGCGTGGAAGGCGCGGCTGCGCGCCCACCCCGACGTCGCCGCGCGGCATCACGGTATCGCGCCGAGTGGGCCGGGTGCGGCGTACTGAGCAGATGACACAGTGTCCGGAGTAGCTGCACCGGCAGATTAGAAGCCCAGGCTTGCAATCAGCCGATTAGAAGCCTAGCCTTCATATTGTGAGTGAACGGGAAAGCCTGAACCGATCGACCGCGACCGCCGTGCGGGTGGCCGTGAGCATGATCAAGCGGCGGACCCGAGAGACCTTCGCCGACAACGAACTGAGCGCACCGGAGCTGTCGGCGCTGTCGCAGATCGACCGCACCGGGCCGACGGCGATCGCCGAACTGGCGCGCTCGACGCGGATCACCCCGCAGTCGATGGGCGCGACGGTCGCCGCACTCGAACGGCTCCACCTGGTCTCACGCGATCCCGACCCCGCCGACAAGCGTCGGAGTCTGTTGACCGTCACCGACGCCGGCCGCGACGTCGTCCATTCGGGCCGCGACTCGGTGACCGAGAAGATGGCGACCGCCCTCGCGAATTCCTTCACCGACGACGAGGTCGCCACCCTCGCCGCCGCCGCTCCCTTGCTGGAGCGCCTGGCGCAACTGTTCTAGCCCCAATTCTGTTGACCTGCTTCACGTTCGGTCACCATGACATCCGAGCGGTGCCCCCGCGCAACGATGTGCGAAAGGAGTGTCCATGCCCTCAACGGAAACGACCACCGTCGGCGCGACCGCATATCGCGGGCACCCGTTCTCGTGGCGGTTCACCACACCGCTGTTCATCGGCTCGGCCCTCAACCCCATCAACAGTTCCCTGCTCGCGACGGCGCTGGTGCCGATCGCCCACGGCATCGGCGTCCCCGTCGGCCAGACCGCGACCCTGGTCGCCGCCCTCTACCTGGCGAGCGCGATCGGCCAGCCCACCGCCGGTAAGGCCGCGGAGGTGTTCGGTCCGCGCCGGATCTTTCTCGGCGGCATCATGCTGGTCGGCATCGGCGGCATCATCGGCGGCTTCGGGAACGACCTGGTGATGCTGCTGGTCAGCCGCATTCTGCTCGGCCTGGGCACCTCGTGCGCGTATCCGACCGCGATGCTGCTCATCCGACGGCGGGCCAACGACGCCGGGATGGACCAGCCGCCGGGCGGGGTGCTGGGCGGTCTGATGATCTCCGGCATCGCCACCGCGTCGCTGGGGCTGCCGATCGGCGGGCTCCTGGTCGGCGTCTTGGGTTGGCGGGCAGTGTTTTTCGTCAACGTCCCGGTCGCGGCGATCGCCATGGTGGCCACTCTCCTCTGGGTGGAATCGGATCGGCGCGCCCGGCCGGAGGAACCCGGACGGCAGCGCGCCTCCGCACGCGCCATCGCCTCCGATCTCGACGTGATCGGCGTCGCCGGCTTCGTGTTGGCCATGCTCGCGTTGCTGATGTTCCTGTTCGGGCTCCCCACGACGCGCTGGTGGGTTCTCGCGGTCTCGGTGGTGCTGTGGCCGGCGCTGGGCGTCTGGGAGCTGCGCGCGGCCTCACCGTTCCTCGACCTGCGGATGCTCGTCTCCAACATCGGCCTGAGCAGCGCCTATGTGCGCTTCGGCCTCGCGAATCTCTGTGTCTACGTCGTCCTGTACGGCATCACCCAATGGATCGAATCGGTGCGCGGGTTCAGCGAATCGGCCGCAGGCCTGCTGCTGCTCCCGATGACCCTGGTCTCCGGCCTGGTCATCGCGCCCATCTCGCGCCGCAACCTCGTCCGGCTCCCGGTCATCGCCGCCGCGGTGACCTGCCTGCTCGGTTCCCTCGGCGCACTGTTGCTCACCGGCACGTCGTGGATCGGGATCGTCGTCATCCTGACCGTCCTGTTCGGCATGGCCACCGGATTCGCCACGGCCGGCAACCAGACCGCGCTGTATCGCGCCGCCCCCGCCGAGCAACTCGGCACCGCGTCGGGGCTGCTGCGCACCTTCGGTTACCTCGGCTCGATCGCCGCGAGCGCCATCACCGGAATCGTCTTCCACGACGACGTCACCGACAGCGGCGTGCACCTCATCGGCTGGATCATGACCGGCGTCAGCATCGCCCTCGTCGCCATCACGGTCGCCACCCTCGGCGCGCGGAGCCACAGCCACTGAACTTACCGATTCGGTTGACAGTCAACCGAAAACAGATAGAGGAGAAACAATGCCCATCACCACCATCGACCCCAAGACCGCGCTCGTCGTCATCGACCTGCAGTCGACGATCGCCCAGCTCCCCGCCGTGCATCCCTTCGACGAGGTGCTGGGCAACGCGGTGACACTCGCCGACGCCTTCCGCGCGCGCAACCTGCCCGTCGTGCTCGTCAACGTCGGCGGACGTGCCACCGGACGCACCGACCAGACCGGCGGGCAGCCCGCGGGCAAGATGGACCTGCCCGACGGATGGTCGGATCTGCTGCCCGCGCTCAATCAGCAGCCGACCGACAAGATCGTCACCAAGTACACGTGGGGTGCGTTCCACAACACCGGCCTGGCCGAACACCTCGAGGAACTCGGCGTCACGCAGGTCGTCATCTGCGGCGTCGCGACGTCCATGGGCGTCGAATCGACCGCACGGCAGGCCCACGAACACGGGTTTCACGTCACTCTGGCGATCGATGCGATGACCGACACACGGCTGGAGGCTCACGAGAACTCGGTCACCCGGATCTTCCCCGCACTCGGCGAAACGGGCACCACAGCCGACGTCCTTGCCCAGCTCAGCGCCTGATCGCGGCGCGACGCGGCGCTGTCTGAGCGGACGCTGAGAGCTGCGAGCATCGGAATTGCGCGCTATGAATGGCCGTTGACCTCAATGATGTGTTCTGAAAGCGAGGTGTGTGATGGTCTCTGACTTGAGCACCGTGCATGCGAACGAGGATGACGTCAACGCGGTCAAGGCGGCCGGCACCGACCATCCGCTGCCGATACCCACCGACGATCCGTTCTTCGACGCTCCCGATGGCCTGGACGATCTGGGCCCCGGCGAGATCATCCGGTCCCGGCAGGTGGAGCTCAAGGACTATTGGGCGTCGCACCATCTCAGCCAGGCCTGGCAGCTGCTGTACCGTTCGACCGATCTCAACGGGGTCGCCGGTGTGGCCGCCACCACCGTGGTGATGCCGCGTCGGCCGGCCCCGCCGGGGCAGTTCCAGTTGCTGTCGTTCCAGTGCGCCATCGACGCCGTCTCGTCCAGCTGCTTCCCCTCGTACGCGTTGCGCAAGGGCACCGGCGCGGTGCGGGCGATCGCCCCGTTCGAGTTCCTGGTGGTTCGTCGCGCGCTGGCGAAGGGCTGGGCGGTGTCGATTCCCGATCACGAGGGCATGCTCGGTGCGTGGGGCGCACCGCGTGAACCCGGCTACCGCACGCTCGACGGGGTGCGGGCCGCGCTGGCCTTCACCGACCACGGCCTCGCGCCCGACACCCCCGTCGGAATGTGGGGGTATTCCGGTGGCGGCATGGCCACCTCGTGGGCGGCGGAGATGGCGCCGACCTATGCGCCCGAACTCAATCTGATCGGCGCCGTCCTCGGCTCGCCGGTCGGCGACATGGCGCTCGCGCTCGAAAACCTCAACGGCGGCTTCCACTCCGGGCTGCCGGTGATGGCGATCGCCGGGCTGCGGCGCGTCTACCCGGAGCTGGAACGGGCCATCGACGCCCACGCCACCGAGCTGGGGTGGCGCGATCTGGATGCGATCGCCGAACTCGGCACCGTGGATGCGTTGCGCCAGTACGGACATCACGACATCAACGACTACCTCGACATCCCGCTCACCGAGTTGCTCGCCCAGCCCGACATCGCCGCGATGATCGACGACCTGCAACTCGGTATGCACAAACCCGAGATCCCGCTGCTCGTGGTGCAGGCCGTGCACGACGAGGTGATCAGTGTCGACGCCGTCGACCGGCAGGTGGAGCGCTACCGCGACCAGGGTGTGCCGGTGACCTATGTGCGCGATCAGCTCAGCGAGCACTACTCGTTGCTGCCGCTCTCGGGACCGCTTGCGGTGTCGTGGCTGTCGCACCGGCTCGACGGGCGGCCGGCGAAGGATCGCACCATCATCTCCGTTGCGGGACAGACACGTCCGCGGTTGCCGCGCCAGTGGGTGCCGGGGCTGTTGCGTACGGAGTCCGACGACGCCGCCGTCGAGTGACGGCGGGTCACGGCCCGAATCTGCGCTGCTCGAGTCGTTCGAGGCTGCGGCGGTCGGCGAGTTCGTCCCGGGCCTCCGGGTGTGTCCAGTAGTAGATGAGCAGCGCGTGCAGGGTCGCCGGACCCACGCACGACGCCATCGCGTCGATGGTCGTGCGCCCGGTAAGTGATCGCACTTCGATCAACCTAGAACCCCTGGACCTGGTGGGTCGCAATTCGAGGAGCGCCTCCCACGGCGTGCTGAATTCGCGTCGCGTTCCGGGTCTCAGGATGACGGTGGTCGGCGTCAGAATCAGGGCGGTCCCTGTACGTGGCGTGATGGAGGCGGCAGCGCCCCAGAGGCATGCTGCCCCGAACCCCAGCGCTATCACGGTGAATTCTGTTTCGGATCCCGGTTCGGCACTGATTCCGAGCGTGTCGGTGTGTATTCCATAAGCCATTGCCAGACAGCCGATTCCCGCTGCGAGCACTATCGGAAACTGCAGTCGGGAACGTCGGCGGATGTCGAGTGTCAGGCCGGAGATTTGAGCACGCGCAGCTGCGCGGCTGATGGGTCTGCGATCGGCGCTCATGAGGGCAAACAAGTTCGCGCCGCACAGGGTGATAGCGAAACCCCAAGCAAACAAGAAGGTTTCGTGTGCTCGGGTGCCGTCGGGCGCGTCTGCCACTGCGACGCCGAGAGTCCAGATGCCGACCGACGTGCCGCACACACCGGCGAACGCGGCGATTATCTGTGCGCGCCGCCATGCGCTTGGGACCGGCAATCGGCTCTCGGCCGCTACTTCGGACATACCAGTTGTCCGAGTTCGTCGCCGAGCTTGCCGAACACCCATGTGCCCGCGACTGCCCCGGCGCCGACGCCGACGACAGCGCCGGGTCCGGTGGGGCTTGCGAGCCCCGCGCCGACCGTTCCGCCCACGTACCCGCCGACGCCGCCCATGACTCCGCTCATCAGTGCCCGGCACGCCTCGTAACCGTTGGGTGCCTCGATCATGTCGGACGCGGTCACCGCGACCACCAACGCCGGACCGCCGAACTTCATGCCAGAGTGGATAGCCTCTGTCGCCGCCGGACCGGTGGCGAGGAGTCCACGCTCGGCTGCGGTGCCCATCGAATCGAAGGTCCCGCCGAGCAGCGTTTCGTCGGGATGGGTGAAAAATGGTGCGTCCACGGGCAATTCCTCCTTGCGGGTGCCGTCCGGATTGAGTGACCAACCCTTCTTGGCGCCGTCGGCGGCTACGACCTTGTACGCGCCGCCGGCGGGTGTCTGGACGCGGGTGGCGACGGTGCCCGACCGGTCGCCGCGGGTCTCGTTGACCTGGATCACCAGATTGCCCTGCGGATCGTATTGCGTTTCCGTGTGTGAGGTGAGGGTGTCGTCGGCGGCGAATCCGGACTCGACGACGCCGTCGTTGCCGAGGGCCGACGATGTGCGGTCGGTGCGTACCGTTCTGCTGCCGTCCTGCATCAAGACCGTCTGGGTGGAGCCGTTCGGCATGGCGTCGGTGTCGACGCGGGCGACGGTGGTGGCGGCGTCGACGTCGCGGGTCTGTGCCTGCTTCATGATGCCCGCGGTGAGGGCGGGGTTGGGGACCTCGTCCGGCGGCGGCGCCGAGCCGGACAGCAGCGAACGAAAGGGGTTGGGCGAGGCGGGAAGCGAGACGGCGTGCGACTGCGCGGCTGTGCGAATGCTTTTCGCCGTCGAATCGTCGGCCGTGTCGACGGCGAGTAGCTTCACGTTCGTCGTGGCCTGCGCCGAATCGCGCTTGTTGCGAAGTTGGGGAAGGGCGGCGGTGGCGTACTCCTTGGGCCGGATCAGGACGACCCACTCGTTGTTGACCCACAGATCGCCGGCCTCGACGGCGGTGACGTGATCGAGTAGTGCCTGACGCGCCCAGCCGATGTCGTGCGCGCCGATGGTCAACGCCGACGAGACCGCCTCGGCGGCATCGGCAATCGCACACGCCGCGCGCTTGGCCTGCTCGAATGAGTGCGCCGCCGCGTTTTGCGCGGGGCCGGTCCAGCCGCGGTATTCGGGCAGTGCCGCGCATTGGGCGGCGCTCTGAGCGGTAGCGGTCTCGATGGACGCCCCGGCGGCCTTGACCGTGTCTGCGGCGACGGTGAGCTGATCCGGATGCCAGCCCTGTATGCGAGAACGTGTGGGCAGCATGGGTGTTCAGGCCTCTCACACCGACGACAACCTGGCGGCGACCTCGGTGTCTTGTGCAACATAGTTGTTGGCACTGCCGCGCACGGCCGCACCCATCGCCTCGAGGTGGCGGGCAAACGTGTCCACCAGATCGACGTAACCCTGACCGACGAGTGCCGCGGTGTACTCCGTCGTCGACCCTGCGATGCATTGCCCGGCCGTCTTCACCGCGTCCGGGAGGTGCGCGTCGGACACCGCGCGTGACGTCTCGCTCACCTGCGCGCCGAACGCACGCAACCCATCGGGATCGACATCCATGAGGCCCCCACCTGTCCCTTTTGCCCGGTCTTGGGAATGAACCTAGCACGCCCGACGGGGTGAGCTGCTGCGTTCATCCACAGGCCCTGACCGGGCGATGCCGGATCGCCGTGGTCAGAACTCGGCGTCGGTCCAGCGGAAGTCGCCGCGCTGCAACGGCTCGATCCGTCTCGGGGCGAACCAGGTCGGTGTGGTGCTCGGCTGCGTGGCGTAGAGGCCGTGATATGCGGCGACGACCCGATCGAATTGGCTTGGCCAGCGGATGGTTTCGGCCAGCGAGTCGAGGACGTCACGTCCGCGGTCGAGCGCCCGGGTGACGTGCGCCGGTGCGGGGAGGAGATCGGACTTGCTGGTGTTGCAGGAGCGGCACGCCAAGACCAGATTGGTAAGCCCGTCGATCCCGACCCGCGACCAGGGGAGCACGTGATCGACGTGGCGGCCGGTGCGCAGCGTCGCGTTGCAGTAGAAGCAGTCGTTGCCGAAGTGGTCGGCGAGTACTTCGGCCGGGCGCGCGAGGGACACCCGCTCGGTGCCGAAAAGGTGTGCGGCGATATCGGGTTCGTCGCCGAGCACCTCCCGGTTCATCCGGCGGACGTCGTCGACCCACGCGAGTTGGAAGGCCGGCTTCACCAGCGGCGCGAGCCGGGCGAGGGTGTGGCAGACGCCGGGGAACAGTTCGATCCGGTTGCCGTGGGCGGCGATGACGCGCGCCGAGTCGGTGCCGAGCCAGGAGTCGTCGTAGAGGAAGCAGTCGTACGATCCGGTGCCGACCCGCTGCAGCAGTTTCAGTGGGTAGCGCACCAAATTCTTCTTGATGGTGGCATGCGCGGTCCGGTATGCCTCTGGCACAGCCAGTTTGGCGCTCTCGATGGGCGCTTGCCGAAGGCGGGCGGTCGTCGACGCATCGCGGAGCGCGGTCAGCTGGTCGAAGACGACGCCGCGTCCGTCGTTGGACTGGCGCAGGACGACGTGCTGCTTCTCGTCGAGCGGCCGCAACTGTGTCCAGTAGAGCGCCATCACCCGTTCGGTCAGCTCGTCGAGATCGATTCCCACCGCGGCGCCCGGATCGTCGGGCACCGACTCGACCGCAAGATCCAGCAACGCCACCATCACCGCGAGTTTGTAGGTCGCGGTGCGGTGGCCGCCCTCCAGCACCGCGACCAGCTGCTGGCCGAGGGTGAGCGCGTCGGTGGGCATGGGTGGAGTGTAGTGCGAGAACTCGATGAGCCGACCCGGACCGCCGCCGACGTGGGTCGGAAAGGTGAGCACTCAGCAGGGATTCGGTTCGCCGATCTTGACCGCCGACAGGAGGGCCTGGCCCTCGGTGACCGGGCTTCCCGCCGGCGGGGTCTGCGCGACAACGATCCAGTTCCGGTCGAGGATCTGGGACCGGCCCGCGCCGGTCGCATCTTCGCTGCGGGAGTAGAACACACCGGCGCGCTGGATGGCATTCTGCGCTGCCTGAAGATTCATGCACATGACGTTGGGCATGATCGCAGGTTCGGCCGCGGTGCTCGTCGTGGCGGGCAGTGCCGCCGGCTCGGTCGACGTCGGTGTGTCCGTGGTCGGTGCGTTCGGTAGTCGTGGTGACCGTGTCCGGAGCGACGGCGAGGGCGGTCGTCGATGGGGTGCTCGACGCGGTGTCTGTCGGCGTGCTACTGCAGGCGACCGCCGCCGTGCGACTGCAACTATCGCCACTCCGATTGCCGCGCAGCGGCTTACCCGGCCGATCGTCACTGTTCCTCCAAGGTCTCCTGCCCCGTTGAGGCCTGTTCGTCGTGGGTGTCGTGTTGTGGTGGCTCGGTGCGCTTCTGGGATGACGGGATGTCCAAGTCGGGCTGGAGGTTTGCGAGGTATTTCTCGGGATCGTCGACGTATTGCTGGTTCTCTTCCTCGCAGCGCGCGAGCAGTTGCGCCCGCTCGGCGGCGAGGCGCTCGTGTCGTGCGTTGTTGCGCTTCATCAGTTGCACCGCAACGAACACGAGCGCGGCCGCAACGATCAGCCCGACGATGATGTACCAGAACTTGATGACGAACCACACGACGGCGCCGATCGCGATCACTGCGAAGACGACGAGGTTGTTGGAGTCTTTGCTTTTGGCGGCCATCATCTTTCCTCGAGAGAGCGGGTCTCGATCCGGATCATCGCGGTCGTTATTCCGGGCACGACGCCACGGTGTAGCGGCCGGTGGCAGATACCAGCCCGGACGATTCGCCGTTGACGCGTGTCGAGCACGCGGCGAACTTGCCGTTCGTCTGGATCGAGGCAGCGACCGGTTGATAGGTCGAACGGCTGGTGAAGGTGACGGTGCCGTAGTACCAGCCTTCGGTGCTGTCGTACTTTGACAGCTTGGCGTTCTCGATGGTCTGCAACTCGCCGTCGGCGTCGAAGTAGACGACGCTGACGTTGACCGAGGTGTCCGAGTAGAAGGCGTAGCTGATGGTGTCACCGGTCGTGGGATCGTCGGTGGACGCGGATGCGATGCCCGCGCCGGCGAAGACGAGGAACAGCGCGACCAGTGCGGGGATGATGCGTTTCATCGGGGGACTTCCAATACTTCCGATACGAGGGGCCCGGGAGTTCGACGCTGACGTCGGCCACCGGACTTTCTGAACGATGCAGAGTCTGGCAGAGGGCACCGACAAGATCGGTGTGGTCGACAGTCGATTAGTGTGGGCGGACGACAGAAGCAGCACGGTTTCCGGTGCCGCTGTAGTCCGTTCAGATGACAGCGGAAAGGCTTGCGCGCGTAGATGGCTCGCTCACCCGACGACGGCTCGCAGGCAGTCCGGCCGATGAACTGGCTACCGGGTATGCGTGCAGCCAGATCAGGACTGCGTGGGTGCGCTCCTGACGGCCGCGCCCAGGGCATCAAAACTCACCGAGGAAACACCTAGCGTGCCGGGCAGTCTTGAGAGCGCGATGCTCTTCTGTTGTCCCAGAATGCGATCGATCGTTGCCGTTGCGACCGCGTAGAACTCCCATTGGTCGAGCCGAAGCGGATCGGCCGTCGCGCGGTCGACCGCGGTGTGCACACAGAACACGTACACGTCTGCTGCACGCACGGCGACTGTTCCGTAGGAGTTGGTGTCGGCGTGCCATCCGATTGTCTCTGCGATTCCGAAGCGCCTGGACGCGGGAGAAGTGGTTCCCCAGCTCTGGAGGTAGGCCGTCGACTTCACCTCGACCGTGATTCCATCTCCCGTCTGTAGATCGAAGGGATCCCACTCGCGACGGATACGTCCGTCGACGCAACCGAGGGCCATCCCGACGATGTACTCGGCGAGTTGTCCGCGCAGCGTGTTGGACACCAGATCGGATGCAGCCCAGGACCAGAAGTCGCCAAGGGTGTGTCGGCTGACTGCGTTGTTGTTGGTGAACGACTCGCTGCCCGCGCGGCGCCCAATCTGATGAGGAACGTCCACATTCTCGGCGTGGTCCTCGGCGTCGTTGTTCATGTGCTCAACGCAGTTGTTCGAGAACCGTTCGGCCGACAGTGAATCAATGGGCGACCATCCGAAGATATCGAGATCGACCGCTGCCCGAGTCGGGACAGTTGGGGCTGTTGTATGCCGCGCGCCCAGTCCGTAGAGCCGAAAGACAAGTCGTGGGCGGGCAGGTGGCGCAAGGTGCTTCAGTCTGTCACCCCGATATGCAAGAGTCTCTCCTGGACAGTCACGAAGGGGAGACATGACGAGCACGGTCGGAATCGGTGAGAAGTCCTTGGTGGAAACGGTGTGGGAGCGGCTCGACGCCGATCGCGACCTCGGCGACGACGCCAAGTACCTGGTACTGGCGGCGCTCGAGGGTGACGAGGCGTTGGCCGATCACCTCGGCGGCGCTGGTTCCGAGCACGTACGTCCCGAGCCTGAGGTAAAGGAGGATGACCCGGCCGGCGCATTTCTCCGAGAGATCTCGGTTTCGGGATTTCGAGGGATCGGCCCGCAGACGTCGCTGCAGATCACGCCATATCCGGGCATCACCGTCGTCAGCGGCCGCAACGGCTCCGGCAAGTCCAGCTTCGCCGAGGCCCTTGAATACGCCCTCACCGGCGAAAGCTACCGCTGGAAAAAGAAGGCCGCGTTGTGGACCGACACCTGGCGCAACCTGCATAACGGCAACCCGTGCCAGGTGCGCGTGGACTTTGCCGTCGAGGACGGTCCGGCTACGTCGATCGGTGCCGACTGGGCTCCGGACGCCGACCTCGCAGACGCCAGGCGATGGTCGCAACGAAAAGGTGAGAAACGACAGAGTGGTGTTGCCGCGCTCGGGTGGTCCACCGCCATCGAGATTCACCGGCCGATCCTGAGCTACGACGAGATTGGTGGCCTCCTCGAACAGGAACCCTCCAAGCTCTACGACGCGCTCGACAAACTACTCGGCCTCGCCGAGATCCAAGATGCCGAGACTCGACTCAACAACGAACACTCCGCACGCAAGCAGCCACGCCAGGACGCCGGCAATGCGCTGAAATCGCTCAAACAGACCGTTGCCGACGGCGACGACGAGCGCGTCCTGGCGCTTGGCCAGCTGCTGCGTCCGCGCACGCCCGATATCGAGGCAGTCTCAGCGCTCGTGTCAGGCGCCCAAAGCAATCAGCAGTCGTCGGTGGCGCAGCTGGAGGCTATCGGACACATCGAGCTGCCAGACCTCGATGAGGCGAACTCTGTTGCAAGGGATCTGCGCGACGCGTTGGCAAATGTCCGCGCACTTGCCGACGACGCGATGCGCACCGCGGAGGCTCGCACCGCACTTCTGCGCGGTGCCCTTGAACTCCGCACCGCCGACGGCAGAGACAGCGTGACGTGCCCGGTGTGCGGCGTGGGATCGCTCGACGCCGAGTGGGAGAGCCACACAAGAGAAGCCATCGAACGTGACGACTCGCAGATCGCGACGTATCGCGAAGCGCGAAAACAAGTGAGCGTCTGTGAGTCGCGCGCACGAGGGATTCTCGCTGCATTGCGTACAGTGCGGCCCATCGACGGCGCAGAGCTCGCAAACTTGGCCGCCTATAGCGACGCGGTCGAGAAGGCGACAACGATCCCTCCACAGTCCGAAGAACTGACCGCACATCTCGAAGATGCGATCCCCCCGGTGATCGAGAAATTGTCGGCGCTGCAGACTGAAGCCGCCGAGTTGGCCTCGCAGCGCGCTGACCTGTGGGCTCCGATAGTCGAGTCGACGATGGCGTGGCTCACGCTGGAACGCATCGCTCGCGAATCCGACGGTATCGTCGCGCAACTCGACGAGGCGAAGAAGTGGGTGAAGACCAACGCCCAAATGCTCCGTGACGAACGACTCCTGCCGATTTCGGACAGTGCCCGCGAGATCTGGGCGCAGTTGCGTCAAGAGAGCGATGTCGACATCACCGAGATCGCATTGGAGGGCAGTCGAACTCGGCGCAAGGCAGTTCTGAAGGGCAGCGTCAATGGCCAGCCGACGAGTGCGCTCTCAGTGATGAGCCAAGGTGAGCTGCATGCGCTGGCTCTGGCACTGTTCCTGCCGCGCGCAGCTGCGGCAGCGAGCCCGTTCAGGTTCATTGTCCTCGACGACCCCATCCAGGCCATGGATCCGGCCAAGATCGACGGATTCTTGAATGTGCTCGTCGAATTGGCGAAGTCCCGACAGATCGTCGTGTTCTCGCACGACGACCGACTGGCCACGGCGATCCGTCAGCGCTCCATCGACGCACACCTCATCGAAGTCACCCGCGAGGACGGTTCAACACTCGTCGTGAAGAACGCCGAAGCACCGGCGCGCCGTTACGCCGAAGACGCCTTTGCACTCATAGTCGATGAGAACGTACCGAGTGAGGTGAAGCGACGTGCCGCTCCTGGGCTGTTCCGGTTCGCGATCGAGGCGGCGGCGAAGCAAACGTATTTCACTCGCCGCAATGCCGCCGGCGCAGCACAATCCGAGACCGAGGCGCTGTGGGCGAAAGCACAGGGCGTATCGGCGAGTGTCGCGTTGGCGTTGGACTTGAAGAACCTGTCCGGATGGAAAGCGCACCGGTCGCATCGTGGTCCGGCAATGAAGATCGCCACCGCCGGAACCCATTCGGGAGCGGTAACGGAGATCACCAGAGACAACGTAACCGACCTGCGTAAGACCGTCGACGACATTTTGGCACAGCAATGACTCCCGCAGAACTCTTGGGCTACGCCCAGCAACTTCTGCGTGGGCTGGGTGACACCACGGCGGGAAACTCCGCGAGATTGGCGGCAGTGGTCGCCCGGCAGTCCCTGGAGGCATGCGTCGATGACCGCTGTGCCGCGGTCGCCGACTCCTGCCACAAGGCGTCGATGCGGTCGCGGTTGGCGATCCTCAAAGCGCTCGACGATCGCGAGACCGCCGACCGGATGACGTACCTGTGGGGCCAACTCAGCGCGTGTTGCCATCAGCATGCCTACGAGTTGTCGCCGACGGTCGGGGAAGTGCGCGCGTTGTGTGAAGGCGTGTCAGACGTACTGGCGGGCGACGCCGCGACGAGTTCGTAACGGCTTGTTCTTCTCGTGAGTTTGCGGATCATCGACACAGTGTCAGGACACGCGAGCGTGATAGCCCAGTGTCTTCGATCGGATTGCTGGACGTTCGCCAACCGAACAAAGGCTGATCGGATATCAAAGTTGCGACGATGGCGTAGTCGAATGGACTTGGGCATGAGATAGTTGCGGTTACGTCAACTTTGAGGTGTAGAGAGGTGTCCATCGGTGAGGTCGAGCTTGAACTACTACAAGGCGCGACACAGCATGCTCGACCAAACCTCGCAGTCGGTGTTCACTGCGCTCGGTCGAGGAGAAGTCGCGCTAACCAAGGGGCTGGCCGCGGTGTTCGCGGAGTCGCCGAAAGCCGCTCTGGACTTGGTTGCCCAGACGGAGCTCATCAACTCAGCCTCGGCGCAGGGGGTGTCCGAAGCAGACTTGCGGGTGTGCACCGATTTGACGGTCGACTCGGAAGAACGGCAATCTCCTGGCGTGGGATGCCGCCGCGATGTTGTTCTGCGATTCCTGCATAACTCGAGCCGTGTATTGACGGTTATCATCGAGGCTAAACACACGGATGTGCAGGCAGGTACTGGTGTGCTTGATCAGGTCGGTAAATACCTCGATGCCAGGGGGGCGCTTGATCGCGCAGGCGACAAGAAGATTGGCTTGACGCTTACCAAAGCCGATGTGATTCCTCTCCGTGCGGACACTGCGTCGATAACCTGGACTCGTCTGACTGAAATACTCGCTGACAGCGGCTCCAAGATGGCAGAGCGGTTTGCGAATCACGTAAGGGAGAGCATGGGTCTTCAACATTTCGAGGTCGAAGTCTATAGCGTACCTGTTGGTCGGACTTCCGACGCGGTAGAAAAGACCTACATCCACGCATTCCCGCAGTCGTACAGCGCGCCCGTGTGCCTGTACCTCGCACCTCGATTAGCGGGTGGTGGCGAGATCCCCAGGTTATATCGTGTAGAGAGGGTATTCGACTTATCCACACGACTGCTTACGGAGCAA
This sequence comes from Gordonia sp. DT30, assembly GCF_049844915.1. Lineage (NCBI taxonomy): Bacteria > Bacillati > Actinomycetota > Actinomycetes > Mycobacteriales > Gordoniaceae > Gordonia > Gordonia sp. DT30. Next base: position 36,237 of record NZ_JBNCLY010000030.1, read on the forward strand.
ATATCTCGCATCGAAGAGATCGAGGCTGACGTGGACGGAGATGTCGGTACGCGACTACGCAATTACTTTGCTGATCGAGTAAAGATCACCGGCGAGATCGAGGAGGAGTTACGGGTCTTTGTGTTGGGGACGAAACCAATTCAGCTCAAGCATCGACCACGTCCGAAACGCAACAATTCATTCAAGACTGGCCGCTGGTCCCTGGCGGATCTGCTTGACCCGTCTGTCGAGGTACTGCCTTCGATCTGAAAAACTATTGTATCAAGGTAGCGACTGAAGAGGTGCGCACGTGAAGTTCAAATGGGTTACTCCGACTCAGGCGGCTCGTCGAGTGCCGGAGCCGCTTGCTTGGGCGGGATGGCGTGCTCACGTGGATCCTGGAGGTAACCAAATGCTCGAGTTAGTTAGCCGGGCTGCGGTCACGCTGAGTAGTCCGTTTCTCGGATACTAACCGGAGTAGACCGATTTTTGCGAGGCTATGCGGAAGGTCTGTAGTCGCAATCAGCTCACCCTAGAACGATGTTGTTCAATGTATTCATGTCGGAAGTGATCTTCCTGTCCCAGGAAACCCCTAAAATCACCCAGCTTGAAGATTCGCTCACCATTTACTGTCCTGATGTCGATATTGAAATCAAGAGCTAAGCTAGATAGCCATTTTCCTAACTGTTCACTTGTTGCTGGCGGAATCTCGTTGAGTAGCGAATTCTCGGAAACTCCTTCGGGATGCCGACGTAGCAGATCGTAGAGAGGATCTGCCTGCGTTTGAGTAGTGCTAGTGGAGGACAACTCGATGTGGTCGAAGGCGCTTACTATGGATTTTCCAATGGCTTGAGCGACTGGTGGTGGGAATGCGTTTCCTATTTGCCTATATTGGGCAGTCTTCCGGCCCGAGAACTCCCATTCTCCGCGATTCCATCCCTGGAGGCGGCTGACCATTTCGATCGTCAACCTGGGCGGTGTTTTGAGGGGATGGGGCGCCGACCGTGCAGGGGGCTCGTTGGCAATGCCTTTGCCGTCGACGCCCAGCTGAAGCCACGCCGCCTTCGCGCGCGTGGGGCCGAGGTCTGCGCCACCGTGCTTTTTGCTGCCACCAACGATGGTCGGGGCGACGTCATTGGCAATCTTGGACCACGCATCAGCGTGGCGCCATCCATTTGCAGCCATCTGGTCGAATAATGCCATCCCGACGGACGGTGCGAACTCAGCCGGTGACGGCCACGAAAAGTAAGGCGCGTCCTCCTTTCGCAGCGCGATCAACACGAAGCGCGGCCGTAGCTGGGGAACGCCATAGTCCGATGCGCTGAGCAGTCTCCAGAACGGCTCGTAGCCCAGAACCGCGAGACGGTCGAGGATCCGTTGCCGATAAGGCGCGAACCGCGGTGTAGAGAGCCCACGCACGTTCTCCAACATGAGGGCGCGGGGACGTATGGTGGCTACCTGCTCCACAGCCCACGCGAATAGGTCGCGCTCGTCGGATGCGCCGAGCTGCTTCCCTGCGATCGAGAAGGGTGGGCATGGAACACCGCCAGCGAGCAGGTCTACGCCCTCGAAGTCGGCCGGCTTCCAGACTTGGGTGTCGGCGACATCGCCAGTTCGGACATCCCAGTTGGGGCGGTTCATCAGCAGCGTGCTGCACGCATGTTCGTCGAGTTCTATGGCCAGTTGATGCTCGAAGCCGGCGCGCTCGAGTCCCAATGCTTGTCCGCCTGCACCAGCGCACAGCTCGACGACCTCGTACGTAGACTGCTTCAGTCGTTGTTTGGTCCCCACGGGCATATCCTCCTACATCCGGCATGGTGAAGGGGAGGCGACACCCACCCTTGCGTGTAGCTTCTACCGGACGGCTACGACATCGAGCGTCTGTCCGGGTAGCTTGCTGATATGGACCGCCAGCGACAGTGCGCACGTGGCGACGTATGACAACACCGGCACGTTCCAGGAACATGGCTGCCATCAGGCGGACCGATACAAAGCCCGAGGTAGAGCTGCGGAGCGCCCTGCATCGACAAGGGTTGCGGTTCCGTAAGGACTATCCGATACGGGTCGGCGGCCGCCTCATCAGGCCAGACGTCGTCTTTACCCGCCGCGAAGTGGCCGTATTCCTCGATGGCTGCTTCTGGCATTCCTGTCCCGTGCACGGTCGCATACCAAGGACCAACGCTTCCTACTGGACTCCGAAGTTGGCTAGGAACGTAGCCAGAGATGCGGCGCAGACCGAGCAACTCAAGCAGGCAGGGTGGACCGTACTGCGTTTTTGGGCGCACGAGGACGTCAGCAGGATCGTCACGGCGATCACGCAGATGCTAACCGACCAAGCGACGATTTCCTAAGCGTTAGTTCGTCGCTGAAGTCGAACCGATTCTCGAGTACGCTGGCGCATTCGGTCGGCGAGGTGTCATGGCGGCTCATTGGGCCTGTGCTGCGAGCGGCAGCACGCACAACGGTCGACCGGCTTGTGTGGCCCTTCGCCGAAGGGACCGTGGCGACACAAGAGCGTGGGGAGTCCTCCGGCCGGGTGCGGTACGCTGCCAGATCCTTCCGAGCATTGAGTTCCGCCAGAGTGCGTCGACTGCGGCCTCGCCGTTCGATCAGCAGACTCCGACAAGCCAGGACAAGAGTTCTTGGAATAGTCTGCGAACTACTGGCGCGTCGCGCCACCACCCAGCGCCGACCCGATCCGCCCGACTACATCATCGCGGTCAGCAGGAGCGAGTTTGCGAATCCTGTCGTAGAGTTCGTCAATCTTGTCACGGCCCCGATACCCCTGGGCGACCCATGCGCTCAGCCGCCGAAGGTCCGCAGTCTTGAGCGTACGCACCAAACTCCAGATCTCGTCCGGGGTGTCCGGATTGTCCCCCTCCGCCCTTCGGGGCTCGTTGCATCGCTGGCACTCAACACGCAGATTTCCTGGCCGAGCACTGCCGCCACGTGCGTATGGAAGGAGGTGACCAATCGTCATCTTCGCCGTCGTGTGAGGTTCACCGGGATACGGCTCTCCGTCGCCGGCCCCACACATCTGGCATCGGCTGCCGTCACGTTTCAGCACCTCGGCGCGTACCTTGTCGGTGATGACGCCGTCGTCCTTGGGGCGAGGGCCCAAGCCCGGATGCCATCCGATCTTGTCGATCCGATACTGCTCCTGGCCGAGCGTCCTGTCATCCTGCCAACCGGTCAGCTGCCAGCCATCCCGAACGCTCCTCAACTGCCGAATTCGCCGCTGAAAATGCTCCGCTGAGTTCTTCACACCCTTTCGGGTGATCGCGTTGCGCAACTCCGTGGTTGTGAACACATCACCGACCTCGTAGTTGTTCGCAAGGAACGCAGCGATCCGAGGCTCATCGCCAAATGGTCTCTTCTGACCCGGTAAAGTCTCGATTTCCCACCACAGAGTGCCGCCCGGTTCGTACGCATCCTGTCCCCAGTTCTTGGTCATCATAAGCTCGATGCTCGCACATCGCCCTGCGCCGTGCGGCACCTGCCTGACCAGGCCATAACGAAGAAACTCTCGGGCTCGGCCCGGACGACCTGGCTGCCCTTGCCGCATTTCAACCGCGTCACGCCCGGAATCGGATCGGCCGACGACCACATCATCCGACTTCACGCAGCGTCTGACATAGACCGCAGATATCGGCGATCCGTCACGCTGTCACGCCGCCCGCAAGCCCTGCTACGTGTAAATCCGCCACCTATTGTCGGCGACGCGTGAATACTGACCCCCAGGCGACGGGTGAAAGTTGACCCCCCTTGACACTCGGAGGGTGATTTCAGTGGAAGATTGGGCCGAGATTCGGCGGTTGCATAGGTCTGAAGGGTTGTCGATCAAGGCGATCGTGCGGCGGACTGGTGTGGCGCGCAACACGGTGCGCGCGGCGTTGGCGTCGGATGATCCGCCGAAGTATCGGCGGGCGGCGAAGGGGTCGTTGGTTGATGGGGTTGAGCCGTTGGTGCGTGAGCAGTTGCGGTTGGATCCGCGGATGCCGGCGACGGTGATCGCTGAGCGGATCGGGTGGACGAACTCGATGACGATCCTCAAGGATCGGGTTCGGCTGATTCGTCCGGAGTATGTCGGGATCGATCCGGCGGATCGGATCGTGCACCGTCCGGGTGAGTCGGCGCAGATGGATTTGTGGTTCCCGGCCACCCGCATCCCGACGGGGTTCGGGTCGACGGCAGTGTTGCCGGTGTTGGTGATGACGTTGACGTTTTCGAGGTTCTTGTCGGCGATGATGATCCCGTCGCGGCAGGCCGGTGACATCCTGGCCGG
>NZ_JBNCLY010000031.1:0-36100 GCF_049844915.1 Gordonia sp. DT30
CGAGCGACATCGGGCAACACCCCACACCTACACACCGAAAACCGCCTCGGACCAACCCGATCCGAGGCGAAACCCGCACACTGAACAACCGGCACGAAAAATCGAGGCTAGGATCTGATAAGGCTATTTGGAAGCAGCGGGTGCTGGCCTGCGAGTAGTTGTGCGCGTTGGCGAAGTGCGGCGCCACGCGTATGCGACTTCGCTGACGAACTGAGCGCTTGAGTGGAGCGCAGTGACGACGTCTCGCTTGGCTTGCCTGCCCGACTTGCGAGCGGCGGGGTCGGCGCACACGCCGTTCACTCGACCGGCAAGGGTCGCGAGGTCAGCGAGCTGCTGCGCGTTCATGTAAGACATCTGGAAGCCCTTCCGTAGGTGTTTGAACGCAACATTAGGCTGAAGTTAGGCTGTTGGCAATACCTAAGTGTGGCCAGCGGTGCTAAGCTCAAGCTATGCCTTACACGAAAGCTGCCCTTGGCACTGTGATCAAGAGGTTGCGCGAGGTGCATGGCGTGACGCAGGAGCAACTAGGCAGGCAAGCAGGCTACGGAGCCGGGGCTGGCGTGGCCATATCTCGAATTGAGGCGGGCGCTACTCGTCCAAGTCACGCTCGCCTCGATGGAATTGCGAGTGTCCTCGGCTCGTCGGTAGAGGAACTTGAAGGGGAGGCGACTGCACTGTCGGACCAACGCACCGATGAAGAAGCCATGCAGAGTGAGGCGTCCGTGCGTGACCGCGTGGCAGCGGTTCAGAGTGAGGTAGAGCGTCGATCGCGGCTCATTGAAGAGGCAGCACAGAGGTTTAATTCAGCGCATGACCGTGCCCGCGATGAGTTCTTCATGCCGTTTGTGCGTCTCGCGCAGCAGATCGCTGATTCGCCGCAGCCGGAACAGCCAGACGCATTGGCTTACAATGCGTCGACCTCTCCGCGCGCGATTGCGGTCCAACGGCGGATCGCCGCAAACTACGGGATTCGGCACGTTCTTGCAGGTGGGGTCGGTGGCGCTGCTGCTGGCGCCGCCGCGGGCGGGGCGGCAGCGTACGGCACGTTCCTGGCTGCGGTGTCGTTTGGCACCGCTTCAACTGGAGTTGCAGTCTCTGCTTTGTCTGGCGCTGCGGCTACGAACGCAGCGCTTGCGATCCTTGGTGGTGGGACACTTGCCGCGGGTGGCGCCGGAGTGGCTGGCGGTGCCGCACTGCTGGCCGGAGTGGTAGCTGCACCCGCTGCACTGCTGGCTGTCGGCGCGATGGTGTGGGTCGCTCGGCGAAGCAAGAAGCAGAAACAGGAACGGCTGGAGGCGTTAGCAGAAGCCGAGGTGCAACTACGATCGTCAGCTCGTGCAGTTGACGCACTCTCTGAGATCATCCCTGACGCCGCCAACGTCCTAGACTACGTAGCAGTCCATGGTGGTCATGCTTTCAATCGGTGGGCGCGAGAATTGGGCCGCCCTCCATATTCGTGGAATGATCTGACCTCCGATCAGCGAGAGCAATGGGCTCGCTTTGTTTCGGTTGCTGCGTGTCAGATCTCGGCGGCTGCGATCGACGCCGAGCGCATCCTGGTAGCGAACGAAGACGACCGCGAAGAGCTCATCGCGATCACGCAGGAAGTTCTGAGCGAGGTCACGGAGCAACTCGAGCAGTTGGTCTGAGTAGTGACCAAACGACCCGGCAGGGTGATCACTACTGCTCATCACCCCTGTATCCGGGCTACCGATCGTTGAAACAGACATCGATACTCCTCCTGATCTCGCCCTGTGACAGGACAGTTGCTACGAGGCGCTGGTTTCAACTCACCCTGACACACAGCGTCCTGGCACGCTTCGTCTGACAGAGTGCAGACGACAGCGAACGGAGATTCCCTTGCCGCAGACGTATCCCGAGACACCACGGTTCGCCACGCCCACCGAGCGATCGGTGTGGATCGCACTTCGCGATCAGCTGGCCAGTGACGATCTGGTGATTCACGGTCAGCGCATTACCGATCACGAGAAGGACCACGAGGCCGACTTCGTGGTTGCGATCGCTGGTGCTGGCGTCGTGTGTATTGAGGTCAAGGGTGGGGAAGTTTGGCACGACGGCGACTCGTGGTGGCAGGCGCGCGCCGGAGCTCCGCCAAAGCGGATCGATCCGGTCGCACAGGCACGTGGCGCCTGCTATGCGTTGCGGTCGTTCGTTGAGTCCCATCCCGCGTGGACGCAAGGCCGTGTCCGCTGGGATCACGCTGTTGTCCTGCCTCAGTCGAGAATCGACAGCAACTTCGCTATACCCGATTGCCCGCGCTGGAAAATCATCGATCGCGATCAACTCGACGAGCTCGTTCCGCTCCTCCGTCGGGTTCTCCTCGGCAAGCGGCAAGACCTGCCGCATATCGCTGCGCCGGCAGTAGAGCAGCTCACAGCCGCGTTGAGCGGGTGCGGATTGCCGCAACGAGACGTCGTCGCCCGATCGTTGGAGAACGAGGCAGCGGCCGACACGCTGACCGAGCAGCAGGCCGTCCTGTTGAACGCGATCCGCCTACTGAATCGTGTCGAGATCAGGGGAGGCCCAGGCAGTGGGAAGACTTTCCTGGCCGCCGAACAGGCACGTCGACTGACTAAGGCAGGACAGCGAGTGGCGCTCATCTGCTACTCCCATGGCCTCGCGTCCTATCTGGCGAGACTGGTCAGAGGTTGGAAGTACAACGAGCGTCCGGCGTACGTCGGCGAGTTCCACCAGCTTGGTGTCAAATGGGGAGCGGCCGCAGGGCCGGACGAGTCGATCATCAGTGCCGAGGCACAGCGCTTTTGGGAACATGAGCTCCCAAACCAGATGGCAGAGCTCGCCGAAGCGCTGGAACCTGGGCATCGGTTTGACGCAATCGTCATTGACGAGGCACAGGACTTCGCCGACGAATGGTGGCAGCCGATGCTGGCGTGCCTCAGAGATCCCGACGACAGCGGTGTCTACGTCTTCAGCGACGAGGCCCAGCGGGTTTTCGACCGTCAGGGCGTGCCGCCGGTTCCCCTTGTCCCATTGGTCCTCGACCAAAACCTACGCAATACGCGTCAGATTGCCTCCACGTTCAGTCCGCTGGCCGGACAACGGATGCACCTGCGTGGCGGCGACGGACCCGACGTCCGGTTCGTCCCGTGCAGTGCAGTTGACGCGCTGGTCCACGCTGACGACCAGATTGATTTGCTCATCGATGAGGGGTGGCGACCACAGGACATCGCGCTGCTCACTACGGGCAGCCGCCACAACGAACAGGTAGCACGTCAGCAGGAGGGACCGGAAGCCTACTGGGACACCTTCTGGGACGACGACCAGGTGTTCTACGGACACGTCCTCGGGTTCAAGGGACTCGAGCGGTGTGTCGTTGTTCTCGCCTTGAACGAGTCGAAGGCCCGCGATCGTTCGAAAGAGCGGCTCTACGTGGGACTCTCACGCGCCCGCGATCAGCTTGTCGTCTGCGGAGACCCAGACTTCGTCCGAGATGTCGGTGGGCCGGACGTCGCGCGACGCCTAATTCCTACCGCAGTATCGACCTGAAGGTCCCGCACGAGATACCTGCGGGGGCATCCTGCAGCGGCGTCATCGCGACTCTTCTGGTGCCATGTTCCGGCGTCGGGAGTCGCAGCTAAGCTCTACTCCGTAATCCGCTTCGGCCCGACAGACGCGTCTCGATGACAAGGCTCCAACCCGAGCGGGAAGTCCTTCGTGTCTTCCTGGAGCCGCTTTGTTGTATCGGGCCTCGGTCGCTGGCGTGCGCGCGCAGCTCACCGCCAAGACTCTCGTTCCCACGTTGACCGAGCAGCACTACTACGAGTTCGGCTATCACCCGTCGCCGGGTGAGGTGCGGTCGTGGGAGCGAAGCCTCGAGGTGCTGGTCGGCGATCTCGAGGATGCCGGGCTCGACCGTGTTGAGATGCTCATCGAGTACCGCCTCCCGCTCACCAGCAAGCGCGCCGACGTGATCTTGTGTGGCCGGCACCCGGCAACGGGGGAGTCGTCGTACGTCGTCGTCGAACTGAAGCAGTGGACCAAGGCCAACGTGTTGTCGGGGACCGACGACGTGGTTCTGCTCGACGGCATTGCCGAGCGCTTGCATCCGGTCGAGCAGGTCAGCCGCTACTGCACGCACCTCGCCGACTTCCTCGCCACCCTCGGCGGCAGCACCGATCAGCTCGCCGGGGTCGCCTACTTGCACAACGCGAATGACACGGCGATCCGCACGCTCTGGGAGATGCCCGAGTCGCAGACCGGCCGGTTGTTCACCGGCCAACGGCGAAGCGAGTTCCTGACCTTCCTCAAGTCGCGGATCTCGGACGCCAGCGGCACCGAGGCCGCCGATCAACTCCTGAATTCGGCGGTCCGGCCCAGTAAGCAACTGATGGCGCTGGCCGCCGACGAGGTGCAGCGTCGCGAGCAGTTCGTTCTCCTCGACGAGCAGCAGATCGCCTACTCGAAGGTGATGCGCGCCGTGCAGGAGGCGACCCGCTCGAACACCAAGCGGGTGGTGGCGGTGGTCGGCGGTCCGGGATCGGGTAAGTCGGTCATCGCGCTCAGCCTTCTCGGTGAGCTGTCGAGGCAAGGTCGGACCGCGGTGCACGCGACCGGGTCGTCGGCGTTCACCAAGACGCTCCGCAAGATCGCCGGGGCACGAGCGCCGCGCGTGCAGAAGATGTTCACGTACTACAACAACTTCATCAATTCCGAACCCAACGATCTCGAAGTCCTGATCTGCGATGAGGCGCATCGCATTCGCGAAACCTCCACCAACAGGTTCACCCGGGCCCTCGACCGGACCGGCCGCCCGCAGGTCGAGGAGCTCATCGATGCCGCTCGTGTCCCGGTGTTCCTTCTCGACGAGGACCAGGTGGTCAAGCCGAGCGAACGGGGCAGCGTCGAGGAAATCGAACGCGCCGCACGCCGGATGGGCTGTGAGTTCGAATGTGTGCACCTCGACGGGCAGTTCCGGTGCGGCGGAAGCAGCGCTTACGACCATTGGGTCAGGCGGCTCCTGGGACTTGAACCGGGTGGCCCCGTCGTGTGGGAAGGTGACGACGCATTCGACGTCACCCTCGACGAGGCTCCCTCGGTGATCGAGCAGAAGCTCGAGGAGAAGCTCGCGTCTGGATATTCGGCGCGCATCGTGGCCGGCTACTGCTGGAAGTGGAGCACGCCCGAGACGGGCGAGCCGCTTGCCGACGACATCGTGATCGGCGACTGGAAGCGTCCCTGGAACAATCCGAAGCCCACAAAGCACGGCGACGCGCCCGGCCGTGAGCTCTGGGCCACCGATCCGGCCGGTTTCCATCAGATCGGATGTGTCTACACCGCCCAGGGATTCGAGTACGACTACGGCGCCGTCATCTTCGGGCCCGACTTCGTGTGGCGATCAGGCCACTGGGAGGCACGTCCCGAATTCAACTTCGACAACCAGGTCAAGAAGGCTGACCACGCCGCCTTTGATCGGGCGATCCGCAACACCTACAAGGTGCTCCTGACGCGTGGGATGCGCGGCATGCGGATCTACTCGACCGATCCGGAGACGCAGGAAATGCTGCGTACGCTCGTGCCGGCGCGCGACGATGTCTAGAGTGCTGACGACCTACTCAGGCGTGTCTCCGGAAGCGGAAGCGAATCTGCGGTGGGGGATCAGTCACCGCATGTGGGGACTGAGGAAGGAGCCCGGGAATTGCCGCGTCGATGATCGATTCGCCTGGCACGTCATCGGCGCACGTGCCAAGGGGCTTCGGCACGGGCCGCGTAGCCAGCCTGACGAATGGGTCACCGGGACCATCGACGTCTTCGTCTTCCGTGTCGAATCGCCGCTGCGTTACGGAACTGATCCGCTGTGGCCTGACGAGGTCGCTGAGCGGGAGGTCAACTACCCGTATCGTTTCAGCTCCGAGCTGGTAGCTCGGGCGTTCAAAGTAACGACGCGGTACGACGACCCGATTCCGCAGGCCGTGTCTGAGGGGATCCGTCGGGCTGCGTCACGGGCAGAGTCCGTGCAAACCGTGTCTCTGGCGGAGTTCGACGTCTTCCGCGAGCGGATCGAGAGTTGGGACTGACGGCGATCGTCGGCGGCAAGGTCAGAGACTAGACCGAGCGTACTTCCAGATGGCGTGGTCCAACTTCGTGGCGTCAACACCGCGTTCCCTGGCAATCGCGACGATCATCTCCCGAGCGTAGCTCGGTGAAACCGTTTGACCGAGGGCTGCTTTCACGAAACGAAGAATCCACGTGTCCGCCTTGACGTCTGGTCTGCCGAGGAGCATCCCGAAGTAGGCCCACGTGACAGGGCCGCACCCCTTTACGGAGAGGTATGCCTTTCGCTGGGCATCTGAGTTGTCGAGGTCCTCGGCATGTTGAAGGCCGACCGAGCTGAGCTTCGTCGCTGCGTCCACGACGATCTCAGCCTTGAGCCGCCCGCTCGCCTTCGCATTGTTCTGCACTATCTCGGCAAGCTGTGTCGGCGCGACTGCCGCAAGAGCGGCGAGGTCGTCGGCTCGCTCGCCGTGGCCCGACCGCGACTTCCATTTCTTGACGACCGCACGGACGCCGGAGTTCTCACTGCCGTATCGAGCTTGAATCGAAAACACGGCGTCGAGCAGCGCCGCTTCGATCTCTCCGGGCCACCCTCCCGGCCAGGGCGGAAGATCAAAACCGATGCGGTCCGCGATGAATCCGTCAAGCGTGGAAATCTCGTCTGCCATCTTGCTGCTTCACCAATCTACAAATTGAATCGTGCTCGACCCGAGAGTGCCTGCCCACCGTATTGGACCGGCTTGCCGCCTGTGTCGTCTTTCGCAAACTACATCGAGGCACCGACAAGGAAGGGCTCCTGCCTTTGAAGTGCATGTAGTCCCTGGCGGACCGACCCGAGCATCTACTCGCGGAGATGCGGCCGCACGGAGACGTCGCCGCCGTGGAGACCGTGTCCGTCGCGTCTTTTGTAGGGGTTGACCGTATGTCACACGTTGGTGCGAAGATCCAGAGCGTGGCGAGCTTGGGAACGAATGGGAAGCGCAGTGATAGGTTGTCTGCGGTCAGGAGGTTCAGCATCGCTGGAACAGCGCTCGATCGCGACGTAACGGTAGCCGACGTTGAGACCTTGGTGACGAAGCGTGCGGAGCTTTTGCTGCGCTCTTGCGAGGTCACGTGGGGGCCATGTCTAGGCCGGACGCCGACGAGCTACGGGACCACCGTGGCTTACCTGACTGTGGCGCCCGAACTCCTGGTGGCGGTCGACGTCGTCGAGAGCGCCGAATGCGCCATCGCGACCATTGACGTGCCCGATGCCGCACTCGCTCAGCGAATATCACAGATATTCCTCGACCTTGAATTCGATCAAGAACCGGGCGTCCATATTCAGACCGGTAGGTCACACCCGGTCTCCGGCAATATGGGTGATATGTTGAAAGTCCTCTTCGACGAGCTTGATCGGCACCGCTATTACGTCGAATACGACGGGCCGCTTACCGACGAGGACGGGCGGTCGCTCGAATGAGTTGCCGCAACCATCCGTGGCCATGGACGCTCCACCCGATCAGCGAACGCAATGCGATTGACATGCTGGTCGGGGACGGAAGGACACGGCTACTCACCGGTCTGAGTTCCGGATTTACCTCTGTGTCATCAGGTGGAACCAATTCTGCTGACTCACCAGGCTGTGCGCCGAGGGTGGCACCGCCATCGCGTTATGCGAATGGCGACGCAAGCGTGTGTACCCCGGAGCTCGTTTTATCTGACTGCGAGTGGAACGCCGGCCGAATGCTCTGGAGCGGTAAGAGAGCTACTCACGCGGCCGCCTTCCAAACAGTTTCTACTAGGACGACCCAAAGAGCGGCGCAGGGGCCGGCTTGGGCTTCACCTTGTGCCAGGTGATGGACCACTTGGCGAGGGTTTCTCCCAGCGGAGCTTCGTAGATCAGGGTGGTCGGGTCCGGGCCGTTCACCTTGAGGGTCACCGTCCCTTTCACCTTGTCGCCGGCGGCCAGGTCGCTCGCGTGCAGCGTCGTGGCATCATCGTCGTAGACGACATCGTCGTAGGTGGTTCCGTCGTTCGCTTTTGCCACGAGGTACAGGGGATTGACTGGAATCTCGCCCCTCGTCGCCTGGATGACAACGGTAAAGGCCACAGTCCGGCTCGTCAGATAGGCCTTGTGGAGAGTGACGTATCCGGCCCAATCGCTGTCCGCGATGTAGCGCGCATCGGAAGGGGTATCGGCACGAGCGGCACCAGCAGCCGAGATCAGGCTTGCCGGTACAAGAATTGCCGCCACGAAGGCGATCGCTAGAAGAATTCTTTTCACGGAGAGCAGCCTAGTCTCGACAGAATTCGTGTTCGCCACGTCCTCTGGCCGAACTACACAAGGATGCGATACGGGACCTCCAAACCCTGAGGTTCACTGTAGAAATCGCCATCTCCGCAGAGCGGTCGCTGATTGTTGGTGGATCGACCGCAGGAGTCGATGCCTCAGTGCGGAACCGCAACCGCAACCGGACGTCTGATCCTCCGTACCCACGATCGTTTGCTCTCGCGGTCTATCTCGAAGCAGTTTAGGGTGCGGTCCATTGACTAAGTTTCAGCTCGTCGTGCAACGGACATCTCCGGTGGTTCAAGGTCCCCGCGGCGTGGTGTCTGTCTCCGAACTTCTCTCGCCAGAACGGTTGGTTACGCCAGAAGCCCAAATGGGCCGAGGTCGAAGCGGGAGCCGCCATGCGGATGCGTCGGTTTCGGCCGCGCATCTGACACCACGAATCGGCCGGACACCAAGGGCACCTGGTCACCACAACCGATAGTTGTCGCGCTCGATCATGAACCCGTGGGGCGTATTTCGGTTCTCGCATTGGACTCCGGCTGCCAGCGCGGTGCAGGTGAAGACGCTCACAGATAGGGAGCGTCCTGCGGGCAGATCGGTTCCGGTGATGAAACCTCCGTGCTCTTCCGGGAAGTAGCGGGGATCGCCGGAAGCTATGAATTGCCCCTCGCCAGAGCTGCCGAGCTCGACTCCGTTGGGTGCGATCATCTTTGTGCGCACTGCGTTGAGAACCTGCGGTGCATTCGACGGCATGGTGCCGCTGCAGCCGGCGAGCGGCTGTGACTCCTCGGTGTAGATGCTGCAACGCCAGTAGCCCCCATCGGCGGAGAATTGGTAGGCCGTCCCATCGTCACGCATGTACGCGCCCGCGCTCACCTGGTGAGGTGCGGTCGAACCTCCGGGAAGAACTACCCGGATGCTGTCCGATCCGCGTATGCATTCGGTGCCGATGCCCTGCAACTCGGAAGTTACTGCGGAAGGGGACGCACAGTCCCAGCCGTCAACTTGGATGTGCACAGTGTTGCCGGAAGCGCCGGTGTCCGGTTGCGTGAGGTACTTCTCGATCAGGACCTTCGCCTGCTCGCACGTAAGGTTGCCATCGTTGACGACGACCGTGCCGCGACGACCGGTCGCCGGGTAAGTGACCGTGCAATCCGCGGTGGTTGCCGACCTGCCCGACGAACTTGAGCTTGTCTGCGCGGTCGGAGAGGCGCTTGCGTTCGTGGTGCCTTGCTGACTCGTGCTGTCGGCTGCGGTCGTCGTGCTGCCAGAGCCGGTTTGCTGGGAAGAGCTTGCGCAGGCTGCTGCGCTCACGGCAATTGCCAGCGCTGCAATGAGCGACAGTCCCGCGCGGGTCGCGATCCGACGATCCATAGTGCCCCCCAATTGTTCGATGGCGACGATCGACCACCATGCGACCGTTCGCCGAAGCGATGGTATCCACATGGGCGGTCGGGCACGGTGCTCTTTGGCGTGTCGCGATAGCGCGGAGGGTAGGGGACGGCAGTCTCGAAGGACTCACAGCCGCTGAAGTCGTGGCGACGTGCGAGTTATCGCGGTCCAGGCTCGGGCCGCTCCACGCCTGACCCCGCCCAACCCGGTACCCTCGTCCACCGTGGTACCTCCTGTCCTGACTGCTTCCGCCCCCGAGCTCGACGCCCTGTTCGGCGCGTCGACGATGCACCGTGGGAGGCAGTACCGCGACCGCGGCATGGTCGGGCAGTACAGCTGGTCCGCCGACGGGCGGTTGCTCGCGGGTACGTGCCGGGGGAGCGGCCGCATGCAGTACCAGGTGTCGGTGGAGTTCCGGGGAGAGCCACCAACGATCAGCCAGCTAGAGGCGCTGTGTACCTGTCCGGTCGGGTTCTACTGCAAACATGCCGCCGCGCTGCTCCTGATGGCGCAGCAGGACGCGCTTCGTCCGGGCGCTGCACTGCAGGTTGCCCCTTCTGCGGCACTGGCGTGGCGCAGGGCGCTGGGCGAGATCCTGCCGGCCACCAACACCGAGCCCGAACGCCGACCCCTCGCCCTCGCGGTCGGCCGCGGCGCGTCATCGCGGTTTGCGCCCGATCCGGGCCTGAATATCCGGCCGATGACGATGGGCGCGCGCGGCCAATGGATCAAGACCGGTGCGTCGTGGCAAGACGTGCTCTTCGCATACAACGTCGACCTCAACACCGAGCACTGCAACGCGCTGCGCGCTGTCTATCAGGCGGTCACCGGCAACAACTACATCACCAACCGCGACGCACTGAGTCTCACCAACGCACCCCGCGCGGTCTGGCCCGCCCTGCGCAATGCCGTGGACGCCGGGGTCGTGCTCATCCCGCAGCCGGGCCCCGGCCTGCGCGTCAACGACATCGAACTGCGGTCGGCGACAATCGACTACGGCGTCCACAAGCAGCCCGATGGCGTACAGGTGAAGGCCACCATCCGGGTCGATGACGCCGAGGTGGCGGTGTCGCCGTCGTCGCTCATCGGCAACGCACGCCCGCACGGCTTCTGGTACGAGATCGATCAGACCGCGGTCCTCGCCGACTTCGCGGAGCCGGCACCGACGCCGGGTGAGATCGACTTCGCGACGGACATCCGCAGCGTCGTGGTGCCCGAGTCCGATCTGGACGAGTTCGCACTCGAATTCCTGCCCCACATCGAACAGCGTCGGGCCGTGTCCCTCGATGACGGCGTGCTCGACCCGCCGACGGTCAGCGGACCTGTCGCAGTGCTGACGTTGAGCGACGACCCCTACCACGATCAGGGTGCCTACAGCTGGAGTGTCGGTTACCTCGTCAACGACAAACGGCATCTCTTCGACCCCAACGAGCAGATCGGTACCACCCCGTACCGGAATGCCGAAGACGAAGCGTCGCTGTGGAAGTCGATCCGCGAGCCCATGCTCGTGCTCTCCGCGTGTGCGGGTTCCTGGCCGATGACGGCCCGGGTCGAGTGGCGTTCCCGCTCGCAGTACCGGCCCAGCCCTCAGGCACAAGAGGCTGTGCAACTGCTCGACGCCGTCCTCGCAGGCGAGACCGCGAGAGCTGATCTGCCGGAACACGTTCTGCGAACGTCGACGCCGCTGCGGCCCGTCGAGACCGCGGTCATCTCCACCGAGATCGTGCCGATGCTCGACGACTATCCGCAGATCCTCGTCGACAACCGGCTCGCCACCACTTACCGTCAGCTCGACGACGATCCGCAGATCCGCTTCGCCGCCGGCGATTCGGACGTCGGCAACGACTGGTTCGCCCTCGACGTCACCATCACCATCGGCGACCGCTCGGTACCCCTGCGCGACGTCATCACCGAACTCGCCGCCGGCGCATCGCATATCGTCCTCGACGACGGCGCCTACTTCAGCGTCGACACTCCAGAACTCCAGCGGCTCGCCGAGCTGATCACCGAAGCACGCCAGCTCGGCGAGATCGAGAAGGATCACGTCAGCGCCACGTCGATGAACGCGACGCTCTGGGACGAACTCCTCGAACTCGGAGTCGTCGACGCGCAACTCAAGGCCTGGCGCACGCGGATGAAGAAACTCGCCGCCGCCACCCCGCCACGGCGCGTGGCGAGCCCACGGCAGGTGAAGGCAACACTGCGTGACTACCAGCGCGACGGACTCGACTGGCTGGCGTTCCTCTCCGATAACGATCTCGGCGGAATCCTCGCCGACGACATGGGTTTGGGCAAGACCCTGCAAACCCTCGCCCTCATCGCGCGGGCGGTCAAGAAGAAGCCGGGCGCGCGGTTCCTGGTGGTCGCGCCGACGAGCGTGGTGCCCAACTGGGTCGCCGAAGCGCAACGCTTCGTGCCATCGCTGCGCGTCACCTCAGTGATGGCGACCGAAGCGAAAACCGGAATCCCGACGGCCGAGGCCATCGGCGATGCGCAACTCGTCGTCACCTCGTACACGCTGCTGCGGCTACTGTTCGACGAAATCAGCGAATTCCAGTGGGACGGAGCGCTGTTCGACGAGGCACAGTTCATCAAGAACCACAACGGCAAAACCCACCAGTGCGCCCGCCGGCTGGACGCGTCGTTCAAACTGGCGATCACCGGCACGCCGATGGAGAACAACCTCATGGAACTGTGGGCGCTGCTCTCGGTGACCGCCCCCGGATTGTTCCCGTCTCCAACAGCATTCACCGACTACTTCCGCAAACCCATCGAATCCGGGCAGGCACCCGAACGCATGGCGACCCTGCGGCGGCGGATCAAACCGGTGATGCTGCGGCGCCGCAAAGATCAAGTGGTACTCGACCTGCCGGCCAAGCAGGAGCAGGCGATGAAGCTCGAACTCGCCCCGCGCCACCGCAAGATCTACGACACCCGGCTTGCGCGCGAGCGACAGAAAGTACTTGGGTTGCTGGGGGATTGGGAGAAGAACCGCTTCCAGGTGTTCCGGTCGCTGAGCCTGCTGCGGCAGCTCAGCCTGCACGCGGGCCTGGTCGACGACACGAACCGTTCGGTCGCCTCGGCCAAGGTGGAATTCCTGATGGAGAACCTGCCGGAACTGATCGCCGAGGGGCACAGCGCCTTGGTGTTCAGTCAGTTCACCGCATTCCTCGCCATCGTGCGCGCTCACCTCGACGACGCCGGCATCGCCTACAGCTACCTCGACGGCTCCATGACCGCACCCCAACGTGCCACTGCGGTCAACGAATTCACCTCCGGCACCACACAGGTCTTCCTGATCAGCCTGAAGGCCGGCGGCTTCGGGCTCAACCTGACCGAAGCCGACTACTGCTTTGTCTGCGACCCGTGGTGGAACCCCGCCGCCGAAGCCCAAGCCGTCGACCGCGCACACCGCATCGGGCAGCAACGCCCCGTCACCGTCTACCGGCTGGTCTCCGCCGACACCATCGAAGAACGCGTCGTCGGCCTACAGGACCGCAAACGCGCACTCTTCGACGCCGCCATCGACGAGGGCGAACTGTTCGGCACGGCGATCACCGCATCCGACATCCGGGAGATGATCGGGTGAGGCATCACCTCTGTCGGTGCCCTGTGGTTGGGTGAACCCATGGGGGAGCGGTGGACGACCGACCAGGTGCTGGCGCTCGCGCCGGACGCCTCGTCGGCGCGGGCCGGGCAGAAGCTCGCCACCCCGACGCCGTGGTCGGGCACCGGCGCCACCCACGCGGCCGTCTGGGGGCAGTGCACGGGCAGCGGTAAGACGCCGTACCGAACGGTCGTCGAGCTGGCGTCGCCGGCGTACAAGTGCTCGTGTCCGTCGCGGAAGTTCCCGTGCAAACATGCGCTCGGGCTGCTTCTTTTGTGGTCGCAGCAGGAGGTTCCCGACGCTCCCGAACTCGCCGCCTCCGCCGCCGAGTGGCTGGCCGGCCGTGCCGAACGCGCGACGAAACCGGCCGCCGAGCCCACGTCTCCGAAAGATTCGGACCGTGCGGCCAAGACCGCAGCGCAGCGCGTGGACCGGGTACGCGGCGGACTCACCGACCTGCAACTCTGGCTGACCGACCAGGTCGGACACGGGCTGGCCGGCGCGGAGACCGACGCCTACCGCCGGTTCGACGCGGTCGCCGCCCGGCTCGTCGACGCGCAGGCACCCGGCGTCGCCAACCGCGTCCGACGCCTGCCCGCCCTGTTCGCCGGCCCCGACGGCCGCGCCATCGAGTGGCCCGCGCGGCTCCTCGAAGAGTTCGGGCGGCTCTGGTCCCTCGCCGCCGCCCACCAACGCCTCGACCAACTGCCCGACGCGCTCGCCGCCACCGTCCGCCGACACGTCGGCTACCCGGTCGCCAAGGCCGACGTCCTCGCCGCCGACGGCGTCATCGACCTCTGGCTCTGCCTGGGCCGCCGCGACACCGAGGAAGATCACCTGCAGAGCCGCCGCACCTGGCTGTGGGGCGCCGGCACCCGCCGCTTCGCGATGCTGCTCGACTACGCGCCCACCGGCGCCGTCCTGCCCACGCGACCCGCGGTCGGCCAGTCGATCGTCACCACCATGCACTTCTACCCGGGTACCCCCGCGCTGCGCGGGCTCTACGACGAGGCGTCCGCCCCCTCGGACGGCGCCACCCCACCGCCCGACCCCGTCCCGTCACTGGCGCCGATGAGCATCGCCGACGCGAAATACGCTCGCGCACAGTCGATCGCCGACGATCCATGGGCGCAGAGCCGGCCGGTCCTCATCGACGGACGCCTCGGGCTGACCGCTGACGCGACACCGGCACTCATCGATCGCACCGGTACGGCGATTCCGATCGTCGAGGTCGGCGGGCGCTGGCCGCTGTTGCTGGCCCTCACCGGTGGCGCGCAGGTCGGGGTGTTCGGTGAACTCGGCCCCGACGGACTCGACGTGGCGTCGATCGTCGCCGACGGGCAGGTGATCGGCGTATGAGCAGCTGGGACGAGGTGGTGTCGGCGGCGCTCGTCGGGATGCGCAGCCGCCCGGTCACCACCGCCGACGCCGACCCGGTCCTCGCCGCACACCTCCCCGACGACGCGGTATCCGATGACCCTGCCGTCGTGGCACTGCAGATGGCCGCGCTCACCGCCGCCGCCCACGGCGCGAGCGGGCCGACTGCCGTTGCCGCGGAGCCGATTCCCGCCGCCCCGGACGATCCACGGCCACCCATGTCAGACCTGGCCGCCGCCTACGCCATTCAGGCGCTCGAGCATTCGCCACGCCTGGCGTCGTGGTGCCTGGATCTGCTCGCCGACTCCGGTCGACGGCCGCCCGCGCGGATGCTGCCCGGACTCCTGGCCCGCACCGCCCGCAACGTCGCCGGCCGGCCGGTGATCTCGACGATCGTCGGCCCGCGCGGCCGGTGGCTCGCCCAGCACGCACCCGAACTGCGAGCCGTCCTCGACGGCACCGGTGCGCTCGCCGCCGACACCGCGGATGCCACGGCGTGGACGCACGGTGAGCCGGCCGCACGCGTCGCCTACCTCACCGCACTACGCTCGCGCGACCCCGACGCCGCACGGAAACTCCTGGAAGCGGGATGGGGCGGGGAAACGAGCACCGATCGAGAACTGTTGCTGCCCGTGCTGTTTCACGCAACGTCGCTCGCCGACGAAGCCTTCCTCGAACGCGCACTGGACGACCGGCGGGCCAAGGTGCGGGCGACTGCCGCCGACATCCTCGACCACGTCGACGGATCAACACATCAGCAGCGGCTGTTCGACGCGGCGGCAGCACTGCTGACGCTCACCGAAGAACGCCGCCGACTGCAACGACGCCCCGTCCTGCAAGCCGCCATGCCCACCGACCCGGACCCAGCACTCGCCCGCGACGGCATCAGCCGCACCGCACCCCGCGGCGTCGGACTCGGCACACACACTCTGACGCAACTGTTCTCGCGTATCCCACCACGACTGTGGGAACAGCACTTCAGCATGTCTGCCGACGCACTGGTCGCCGCCATCGACACCGACCAGCGTGCCCTCATTGCCGGATTGTGTGCCGCAACAACAACGTTCGCCGACCGCGGGTGGGCCACCGCCCTCATGCGCCACCCGGACGCCCTACCCGCGGTGATGGCGCTGGCCGACCCGCAGGCCGTGCAAGCCGAGTTCCCGAACCTCCCGCCGGAGCGGCAACTCGCGGCAATGCCGACCCTTCCGACACCATGGCCGGAACCCTTGGCGAACAGCATCTTCCGCCTCTTCGGCGCCGAGGTGGCCAGGCCGGGACGCGTCACCCCGGCCGCCGCCCACCTGGCCGACCTGATGCAGATCGGGCTGCCGGCCACCGACACCTGGCGCGAGACGGTCGACACCGTGCGCGAACGCCTCCCCGCCGCGACCATCGTGCTGGCGCGACTGTCCGAGGCCCTACGAATCCGAGCCATCCTACTGAGGGAGCTGACATGACCACCGCCGACGACCTGCTGCGCCCGCACGCCGAACAGCTCTACGCCGACGAACTCGCCGCGCTCGCCCGCACCGACACCGCCGCCCGCCCGGCCAGCTGGCTGCTGTCGCCGTCGGCGGTGGTCACCTACCTGCTCGGCGGCACCCTCGCCGACGACACGGAGATCACCCCGAAGTACATCGGGCCCCGCCGGCTGATGGAGGTGGCGGTCGCGACTCTCGCCACCGACCGCGCCTTGCTGCTGCTCGGGGTACCCGGCACCGCGAAAACGTGGGTGTCCGAACACCTTTCCGCGGCCATCAGCGGGACGTCGACACTGCTGGTGCAGGGCACCGCGGGCACGCCGGAAGAAGCCATCCGCTACGGCTGGAACTATGCGCGCCTCATCGCCGAGGGGCCGTCCGAGCAGGCGCTGGTGCCCTCACCGATCATGGTCGCGATGCAGGAGGGCAAGATCGCCCGCCTCGAAGAGCTCACCCGCATCCCGTCCGACGTGCAGGACGCCCTGATCACCATCCTCTCGGAGAAGACGCTGCCCATCCCCGAACTGGGCGTGGAGGTGCAGGCCACCAAGGGTTTCAGCGTCATCGCCACCGCCAACGACCGCGACCGCGGCGTCAACGACCTGTCCTCGGCGCTGCGCCGACGGTTCAACACGGTGGTGCTGCCACTCCCGGCCAGCGCCGAGGAGGAGGTCTCGATCGTCACGCAACGCGTTGCCGCCCTCGGCAAGTCGCTGGATCTGCCGGAGCTGCCGTCGGCGGCCGAGGAGATCCGGCGCGTCGTGACCGTCTTCCGAGAACTTCGTGCGGGCGTCACCGAGGACGGCCGCGCCAAGGTCAAACAACCCAGCGGCACACTGTCCACGGCCGAGGCGATCTCGGTGATCACCCACGGCATCGCGATGTCGACGCACTTCGGTGACGGGGTGCTGCGCCCCGCCGATACGGCCGCCGGCATCCAGGGCGCGGTGATCAAAGATCCCGCCGCCGACTCGGTGGTGTGGACCGAGTACCTGGAGAGCGTGGTGCGCGAGCGCGCCGATTGGGCCGACTTCTACCGCGCCGCCCGCGGGGCGCTGAGCTGACCAGCATGTCCGTGACCACCGCCGAGACGAACGCCCCACCGGAGGTGGCGCCGGGCACCCACGTGCTGGGTATCCGGCATCACGGGCCGGGTTCGGCGCGCGCGGTGGTCAGCGAACTCGACCGCATCCGGCCCGACGTCGTGCTCATCGAAGGACCGTCCGACGCAACGGATCTCATCACCGCGGTGATCGAGCCGGGCATGGCGCCGCCGGTGGCCCTGCTCGGCTACGCCGCCGATGACCCGGCGCTCGCCGCGTTCTGGCCGTTCGCCGAATTCTCCCCGGAATGGCAGGCGATGCGCTGGGCCCTGCGCGCCCAGGTGCCGGTCGAATTCTGTGATCTGCCGACATCGATGGTGCTCTCACACCGGTCGGCACCCGCCGACACCGACCACGTCACCGACACCGAACCCACGCACGCCGATCGGATCCGCGCCGACCCGATCCGCGCCCTCGCCGACGCTGCAGGCTACAGCGACCCGGAGCGCTGGTGGGACGACGTCATCGAAACCCGCGGCGAGGGTGACGGATTCGTCGCGATCACCGAAGCGATGGCGGCCCTGCGTGAGGACGACTTCCTACGCGCGTCCGACCACTCCGACACCGAGTACTCGGACCCCGAACAACTGCATGAGGAACGCCGCGAAGCCCACATGCGGCAGACCCTGCGTAAAACGCTGAAACGCGATGGCGTCGAGCGGGTGGCCGTGGTGTGCGGTGCCTGGCATGCGCCCGCCCTCGCCGGGAAGCTGCCGCCGGCGGCCGCCGACACCCGCACCCTCAAGGGCACCCCGAAGATCCGCACCCGGCTCGCCTGGGTGCCATGGACGCATTCGCGGCTCGCGAGCGCGTCTGGCTACGGCGCCGGCGTCATCTCACCCGGCTGGTATCACCACCTGTTCACCACCACCGACGACGTCATCATCCGCTGGCTGATTCACCAGGCCAACCTGTTGCGCGACAAAGACATCGACGTGTCGTCGGCGCACATCATCGAGACCGCGCGGCTCGCCGAGACACTGGCGGTCATGCGGCACCGGCCACTCCCGGGGCTCGTCGAGGTCAACGAGGCCACCCTGGCAGTCATGTGCCACGGCGACACCGGTCTGGCCGACCTCATGTACCGCGAAGCCGTCATCGGCGAGCGACTCGGCACCGTGCCCGACGACGCGCCGGTGGTGCCGCTGCAGGCCGACGTCACCGCGACCGCGCGAACGGCCCGGCTCAAGATGAATCCGGTCGCCAAAGAACTCGTGCTGGATCTGCGCCGACCCGCCGATAAGGCGAAATCGCTGCTGCTGCACCGACTCCAGGTGCTCGGGGTGGGGTGGGGAACGCCCAACGAGGTGTCGGGGACCGGCACGTTCAAGGAGGGCTGGATCGTCGCATGGCGCCCGGAGTTCGTCATCGACGTCGTCATGGCGTCGGTGTGGGGGACCACGGTACGTGCGGCCGCCACCGCCAAGGTCGTCGACCAGGCCGGCGCCGGCACGTCACTCGGCCAGGTCACCGGTGCACTCGAGGCGGCGCTGCTGGCCGAACTCGTCGACGCGGTCCCGCCGATCCTGACCGCCCTGCGCGATCGCGCGGCCGTCGACCACGATGTGGCGCAACTGATGCAGGCACTCCCGGCACTCGGTCGCGCGCAACGCTACGGCGATGTCCGCGGCACCGACACCGCCGCCCTGCGTCTGGTCGC
This sequence comes from Gordonia sp. DT30, assembly GCF_049844915.1. NCBI lineage: Bacteria > Bacillati > Actinomycetota > Actinomycetes > Mycobacteriales > Gordoniaceae > Gordonia > Gordonia sp. DT30. The sequence continues at coordinate 18,932 of NZ_JBNCLY010000031.1, forward strand.
GTCGTCGTTGCTGACGCGCATCTGCATCGGCATCCCGGGCGCCATCTCCAGCCTGAACGACGACGCCGCGACGGCCCTCAAGGAGCACGTCGACGCCGTCCACGAGACCGTGGCGCTGCTCGACGCCGACGACAGACAGCGGTGGACCGGTGCGCTGCGGACCATCGCCGATCGCTCCGACGTCAACGGACTCCTCGTCGGCCGCGCCACCCGGCTGCTGCTCGACGGCGGGGAGATCGCGGCGACCGATGCCGCGGACCGATTGCAGTTCGCGCTGTCCACCGGCGCCACCCCCACCGCGAAAGCGCAGTGGATCGAGGGATTCCTCGGCGAGGGCGGGCTGTTGCTCGTGCACGACCGGGATCTGCTCGCTGTGCTCGACGGCTGGCTCACCGGGCTCGGCGAGCGTGACTTCACCGACGTCCTGCCGTTGCTGCGCCGAACCTTCGGCGTCTTCGACACCTCCGTCCGCCGCAACATCGGCAACCGCGTCGCCTCCCTGGACTGTAGAGACCGGCGCGCCGACACCGTGACCACCTTCGACGCCGACCTCGCCGCGCCCGCGGTCGCCGTGGTCGCCCGCATCCTGGGATTGCCATGACCATCGATGACGACGCCGTGCACGACGACGACACCGCGGATACCGCCGCCGAACGCGCCCGCCGATGGCGGCTGGTGCTCGGCGACCCCGCGGCCGCCGAACTCCCGGCGCTCGGCGGCGCCGACGTCGCGATGGACGGGGCGCTCGCGGCGTTGTACGAGGCCAGTGGTTCCCGCAAGGGCGGGCTCGGCAAGTCGGCGCCGTCGGTGGCGCGCTGGCTCGGCGACATCCGAAAGTACTTCCCGTCCACGGTGGTTCAGGTGATGCAGCACGACGCCGTCGAACGCCTCAACCTGTACTCGCTGCTCACCGAACCCGAACTGATCGACAGCATTGAACCCGACATCGAGATGGTCACCACCCTCATCGGACTCGGCCGCGCCATACCCGAGAGTTCCAAGGCGTCAGCGCGGGCACTGGTGCGTAAGGTGGTCGACGAGGTGGAGCGCCGCATCGCCGACCGCACCCGCAGCGCGGTGGGCGCGGCCCTCGACCGAGCCGCCCGGGTGCATCGGCCCAAGCTGCGCGACATCGACTGGAATGCGACTATCGCCCGCAACCTGCACAACTACCTGCCGGAGCAGAAGACGATCGTGCCCGAGCGGCTCGTCGGGCACGGCCGCCGCGCGCAGGTGGTCGGTAAGGACATCGTGCTCGCCATCGACCAGTCCGGTTCGATGGCGTCGTCGGTGGTGTACGCGTCGATCTTCGGTGCGGTGATCGCCACGATGCGCTCGGTGCGCACCTCGCTCGTCGTCTTCGACACCGAGGTCGTCGACCTCACCGACAAGCTCGACGACCCGGTCGACGTCCTGTTCGGCACCACGCTCGGCGGCGGCACCGACATCAACCGGGCCATCGCCTACTGCCAGGGGCTCATCAGCCGGCCGACCGACAGCATCTTCGTCCTCATCTCCGACCTGTACGAGGGCGGCATCCGCGAGGAGATGCTCAAACGCGTGGCGCACCTGCGTGCCGACGGTGTGCAGGTGGTCGTGTTGCTCGCGCTGTCCGACGAGGGCGCGCCGGCGTTCGACCGGGAGATCGCCGGAGACCTTGCCGCCCTGGGCATTCCCGCGTTCGCCTGCACACCCGACGCCTTCCCCGACCTGCTCGCAGTCGCCATCAGCCGCGGTGACATCGTCGGCTGGGCTGACGCCAACGAACTCTCGCGGCGCGGCATGAGCGATGAGGAATGAGTAGTGCGCGGTACGGTCAGCGACCGGCTGCCGCGGACGCCTGCTCCTGGAGGTATTGGCCGGCCAGGGACAAAATGCGCCGGCCACGCAAAGTTTCCAGGGAGTGGGCCTGACCGTCGAGCAGTTCGGTGTCTCCGGCGAGCCGCAGCAGCACGGCCGCCAGCGAGGACGAGGTGCGGCAGGGAATCACCAGCACGGTCGCCGTGGTCTGGGGCGTGGTGATCGTCATCAGCGGTGGAATGGCCGGGGAGTCGGATGAGTCGAGTCCCGGGAAGCGGCGGTAGTTCTGCCAGTTGACGGAGATAGAGGTGATGTCGCCGATCAGGGGGCTGACCGCGGCGGACAGGTTGCCCAACTCGCAGGCCAGGTCGGCGGTGTAGGGATACCAGGCGCCGGCCACCGGGGCCGTACGGTCGCTGGTGAATCGGACCCGTGTGGGTCCCAACGTCGGTACACGGCCAACCATCGAGCACTCTCCTGACCGGCGCTCACGCCGCGTTCTGTCGGTGACCAACACACGACCACACGTTGACGCAGGCTATGAATGTAAGTCGGCTACCTGCGACTATACGCCGACGGACGGCAATGACCATGGGCGGACCTAGACTGGGCGGATGGCGATCGTCAATAGAGGGTTCGTCGGCCGGCGGGACCGTCAGGCCGACCGGCTGCCGCCTGGACAATACTCGACTGTCGACTTCCCGGTGCTCTCCGCCGAGCCGACGCCGGTGCTGCCACTCGACAAGTGGCGCTTGACCATTCAATCCGCCGAGCATCGGGCGCACAGCCTCGACTGGGCACAGTTCAGCGGGCTGCCGCATCAGGACATCACCACCGACATCCACTGCGTCACCAGGTGGTCCAAGTTCGACACCCGCTGGCGCGGAGTGTCTTTCGACGACCTACTGGCCAGTCTGCCGTTCGAACCAGGTGCCTTCGTGATGGCACACTGCTACGGCGGCTACACCACCAACGTGCCGCTCGCCGACCTGGTCGACGGGCAGGGCTGGCTCGCCGACACCTTCGACGGTGAACCCCTCGTTCCCGAGCACGGTGGGCCGGTGCGGCTCCTCGTTCCGCACCTGTACTTCTGGAAGAGTGCGAAATGGGTTCGGCGCCTGCGCTTCATGCCCGCCGACACTCCCGGTTTCTGGGAGGAACGCGGCTACCACATGTACGGCGATCCTTGGCGTGAGCAGCGGTATTCGTGACCACGCACTGGCAGATCACCACAGTGGTCGGTGCCGAAATGCAGACGCCGACAGCGCGTTCGCTACGGCTGGCGCTGAGTGAGTCGTTCGATGCCGTCGCCGGCGCACACGTCGACATCCGGCTGACCGCCGCCGACGGGTACTCGACGGCGCGGGCCTACTCGCTGTCGGATGTGCGAGAAGACCGGACCGTCGAGGTGACGGTCGAGCGACTCGACGACGGTGAGGTGTCGCCCTACCTGGTCGACGTCGTCGAGGTCGGCGAGCCGTTGGAGATCAGCGGACCGCATGGCAGGTGGTTCACCTGGAACCCGACGGACACGGGCCCGGTCCAACTGATCGGCGGAGGGTCGGGCATCGTGCCGCTGATGTCGATGATCCGGATGCGCGAGATCTGGGCACCGGCCACACAGTTCAATCTCGTGTACTCGATCCGGGCGCCGCAGCGCCGGTACTTCGCCAGTGAACTCCGGCAACTGGTTGACCATGGTCGGCTGCCCGTCAACATCTTTCATACGCGGATCGCACCGGAGGATGATCCGCGTCCGCCGGCCCGGGTGAGTGCGGCAGAGCTGGCGTCGGTCACCATTCCGCCGGAGCAGCAGCCCCTCGTCTACGTGTGTGGTCCCAACGGCTTCGTCGAACACTGCGCGGCAGCAATGCTCGCCGCCGGACACGACAGCGGTCGAATCCGTACCGAGCGATTCGGTTGATCGGGCGCCTGCCCACGGGCCCACCCTCCCCCGATCGGGGGAGGTGACGATCCCCCGGCGGATCCCCCGGTCGGCCGATTCAGCGGAGGGGGTCTGCGCGGCAAAGTCATTGGTGTCAGAAACACACCAAGGGCCCGGACCCACAAGGCCTGGACCGCGGCCAAGGAGAACGTCATGAACATCTCGAAGAGCATCAAGAATCGCGCACTCGCCGGCCTGGCCGGTGTCGGAATCGCCGGCGCCCTGGCAGCCGGCGGCGCAGGACTGGCCAGCGCGGGCACGGTGCCGGTGAACCATCCGGGCGAGCCGACCGTCGCCATGACGATTACCAACCACACCGATCAGATCGAGTGGCTGGCCGGCGCAACTCCCGGCACCGGGCAGTGGGTGCAGGCGCCGCACGAGATGCTGGCACCCGGGGCCCCCGAAACCGTGGTCACCAACGCCCCGAATTCCTCGTACGAGACGGTCTTCGTCAACTACCGGATCGGCGCGTTCGGGCCGCGCGCGACCTACAACGTCGAGGACATGCAGGGCAACGTGAACACCGCGATGACCGGGATCTCCGGCGGCCACTACTTCATCAACGCCCCGCAGATCGACTCGGGATATCCGAATGTGAATGTCTCCTACGATCTCTGGTGACCCACACGGCGGTCGGGATGCGGCAGTGGCGCATCCCGGCCGCCACTTCTAACGGCCTCCCGCGACCCGCGGGTACATCGGTGACCGTCAGCCGCCGATCCGGTTCCAAAACGAGCCCTCGATGCCGTTGTCGATGAGGAATTGCTCGAGGGCGTGGTTGCTGTCGAACCGTGCCGAGATGGCGGCAAGGAGATCATCTTCGTCGGCAAGACGGAGTAGCTCTCGCAGGCGGGCGACGTCGTCGGCCGACAGCCTGCGTTCGTACTCGTACTCGCTGTGGTGGAAGAACTTTTCGACACCGGCGCCGCGATCGTGGCCCTCGATCCGGAGTTGACCGTCCTCGGTGAGCGTCACGGTGCGCAGCATCGTGCCGTCGTCGTCGTCGTCCTGCCTGCTGGTCATGACTATGGAATTGTGTTTCTGCCGGTCGTCTTTCATGCCTCGATGTTCACAGGTGTCACCGACAGACCGCGGCGATGGAAGCGTGCGAGATGACGGGCGTCGTGGGCGCGACGGCCGGTGCGTGACCGTCGATCAGCTGAAGTACATGCGCCTCCGACGACGCCGACCGCTGGTCTAGTCTGTTCGCAGCATGCTGAGGCCGCGCGGTCCAGGCAGTGAACTCGGTGTGGCGACGACGTGTCGATCGGCGGCGTCACCGCTCATCGAAGGCGAAGGGGAACGTCATGTCCGGCCCGCAGAATCCGTGGAACGACCCGAATCAGGGCCCGTCACAGTTCGATCAGCCGACCCAGCTGGGTCAGCCGGTGCAGCAGCCCGGGTACTCCCAGCCACCGGGCTATCAGCAACCCGAATACCCGCAACCCGGTTACCCGGAGCAGGGCTACCCGCAACAGGGCTCTCCGGAGCAGGGCTACCCGCAACAGGGATACCCCCAGCCCGGCTACCAGCAGCCGGGCTACCAGCAGCCGGGGTACCAGCAGCCGGGGTATCCGCAGCCCGGCCAGCAGCCCGGGTTTCCGCCACCCGGCCAGGGCCCGGGCTTTCCGCCCCCGAAGAAGCGTCCCGTCTGGCCGTGGATTCTGGGCGGCGGGATCATCCTGCTCATCATCGTTGTCGTGGTGGCCGTCGTCGCGCTCGTCGGGGTCGGCAAGGACGTCGAGAACAAGGTCAGCGGGCCGGTGACGGTGACCTACGAGGTCAAGGGGGACGGGTCGAGCGCCTTCATCGCGTACATGACCGCGGATGGAACGTTGTCGCGGGCGGACAGTCAGTCGATCCCCTGGACGACGAACGTCACGATCACCGGTTCTCTCAAACCGGTGAGTCTTGCTGCCAGCAACGGTGTCGACGACTCGGGAAGCATCACCTGCACCATCAGAGAGGGCAGCAAAGTGATTGCTACAGACACGAAGTCGGGCGAGGGCGCCGTTGCCGCGTGCGGAGGCGTCACCTAGCCGGAATCCGTATGACGTTACGCCCGGAATCCGGGCGCAATGTCATACGGATCGAGCGCCTCCGGCCCCGTCCACCAGTGGACGGCACTGCCAGACAGCACGGTACGGTAACCGAAATGTTATTCGCTCGGGTAACGATTGCCGGATCGGGAACGACATCCTCCGTACAGCACAACCTTTGAGACGGAGGAGAGTTCCATGATGACCACACCCTCACGACGCAAGGCCACGAGCTGGGTCGTCGGCGGCACGCTCGCAGCAGCCGCGACACTTACCGCGACGCTCGGAACAGGTACGGCCGCAGCGCAAGACGGTGTCACCAGCACGACGCTGTACACGCTGTCGTCCACCGGCGCCTGCGCGGGAACCCTGACCGCTTCCGTCGACCACTATCCGGACGAGGCCGACCTGATCGCGGGCGGAACGCTGTCCGGCGCCGCACCCTGCACACTCGACGTCGACTTCGTGTTCACCAGCCGTGCCGACGGCCACAGCACCACCTTCAGCCGCCACTTCGCCGGACCGGGCACCTTCGGTCTGCCGGGCGCCGACGTCGTCTCGCCGGGCGCCCCGGGCGTCTACGATGTTGCCGTCAAACCGCATGCCGCCTATCTCGGCGGACAGACACTGACAATCGACACCACCTACCACGGCTGAGCGGCGGTGCGGGGGCGTAGTGACAGGGAGGGGATCGGATGTCGAGAGTCATTCACGGGTCGGAGCGCGACATTCTCGACGATGCGCTCGACCGCAACCGCGAAGCGCTGATCACCTCGGTCGCCCGGCTCACCGACAGCCAGTCCCGACACCGCCTCGTCCCGTCGGCCACCACCCCGATCGGGCTCGTCAAACACGCGGCCGCGGCCGAACGATTCTGGTTCCAGCGCTTCCTGGCCGGCCGGGACGAGCACGCCTGCGACGGCCCCGCCTCCCCGGGCAAAGGGAGCTTCGCCGTCGGCGACGATGAGTCCCTCGACGACGTCGTCGCCGAATTTCGCTCCACCGCTGCGCAATCGCGGGCCATCGCGGCGGATCTCGCACTCGATGCGGTCCTCACCAATTCGCATGACGAGCCCGTCAGCGTGCGATTTGTGTTGCAGCACATGGTCGAAGAACTCGCCCGCCACACCGGGCACGCCGACATCCTCGTCGAACAGACCCTGGCCGACCCCGGCACCGACGTGAAGTGAGCGGCCCACGCCGGTAATCCGCGCGCCGAGCGGCAGTATCCGCAGAACCCTCTGGTCGGATGACAGGGTTGTGTCCGAAATTGTCGGAGGCGTCGGGCACAATCCGCGAGAGGCTTCGCGCCGGGCAGAGGAGGGCACCCGGGACCGGTGCACATCCATCACCTCACACCCGAACGGCTGCGTGGCGCACCGACCTTCGATTCGACAGTCCCGCATCTCGAGCGGATGCTGGCCGGGCGCACCCTCGTCGCGCACAACGCCACCTTCGACCACGGATTTCTCGTCGAGGAAGCCCGACGTCTCGGGACGACGCTGCCGATCACCCATCGACTGTGCACGGTCACCCTCGCGCGTCGACTCCAACTCGATGTGCCCAACGTCAAACTGGGTACGCCGGCCCGCTACTGGGGCATTCCCCAGGCGGCCGCGCACGATGCCCGCGACGACGCGCGGACCCTCATGGAGGTGTTCCGACGCAGTGTGGATCTTGCGGGCGCACTCGGACTCGGACTACCGGTGGTCGCCTGCTCGGCCACCTCGCGCGCATACCCCGGTCCGGTGACGAGGGTGCCGTGCCCCTGGCGCAACCCGGGTCGGTACGACGCGTCCGTCGGCCTCGTCCAGGGCACCAAGATCGCTATCACCGGCCCGACCGTACTGGCACGGGCCGACCTCGCCCGTCGCCTCACCGACGCCGGGCTCGACGTCATGAACAGTGTCAGCGGCAAGACGGGGCTGCTGGTGGCGAATCCGGGCGCCGCAAGTTCGCGGAAGCTCGAGTACGCCAAGGACACCGGAATCCCGGTAGTCGACGAGGGTACGGTCCTGCGGCTGGCCGCCCGGGTGATCGCCGGCGTGGTGAAGTCGGCCCCGGAGTCCATCGAGGTCGTCACCGTCATCGAGCCCGAGCCGGCTCAACAGTCGCCACAGGGGACACCGAAGCCGAGTACGCCGAGTCGTCCGGCCGGTCCGTGGGCCGGGCGGCGCGTCCTCGTGCTCGGCGGCAGCCACGTCGAGGCGACGGTGATGCGTTCGCGCATAACGCAATTGGGTGCCAGCCCGGCGATCAACCTCACCGCGGGAGTCACCGACGTGTTGGTTCTCGACGGGGGCGTCGGCGATCCGCGGATGCCCAAGATACGGTCGCGGGGCCTGACAGTTCTCGGAATGCATCACGTCGACGCGGCACTGGGAACACCGGGCGACCTCGACCCGGCCGACGTCGACAGCGCCTCGGCCGACGTTGCCGCCACACGACCGGAATGGACCCCGATCATGATGACTCCCGGTGCGGTGATCGACCTGCCCGCCGAACTGACCCAGTTCACGATCAACGTGGCGTGGAGTGCAGCCCCGGCACAGGTCGGTGACGTCGACGTGTTGGCGTTCGAGCTCGGCGAGGACGAACGTGTGCTCTCCGACGACGAATTCGTCTTCTTCAACCAGCCGGTCAGCCCCGACGGCGCGGTGACACTGAGCATCGACGGCGACCGGGAGCAGGGCATCGCCGTCGACCTGCGTGCGGTACCCGCCGAGGTCGCTCGCATCATGGTGGGTGCGGCCGTCGAAGGCCAGACCTTCGGCGACATCGGCGCCTTGTCGGTCGGGGTGGACACCACCGAGACGACCATCGCGACCGCGGTGTGCGACGCCGCCACCACCGAACGGTCCATGATCATCGCCGAGATCTACCGACGGAACCGACGGTGGCGCCTACGGATCGTCGGGCAGGGCTACGACGACGACCTCGCCGGCTTCGCCGTCCGGCATGGTGTGGAGATCGACGATTAGCGCGAGGTCACTTCGCGGCAGGAAGATCGCGTCGATTCTGCGCGCCTGGCCTTCAGCGCGTCGTGCATTGCGCGTCGCAGTCGGTACCGGGCGGGCAAAGCGTCCGTGCTAGCTCCCAGTATCAGTTATAAGTGATAGCGCAGCGTGAACAGCTACGAGCAGTAGGAAATAAGCCAACAGCCAAGAAGAGACGGAAATGACGATGACGAATTTGGACGAATTGCGGACTCGACGTCCGGGCAATCGGGAGCGGGTCGATACGGTGCGCGCCGAGATGGAACACGACGCGCAGGTCTACCGGCTGCGGCAGTTGCGGGAGGAGGCTGGGTACACGCAAGGCCATCTGGCGGACCTGATCGGGGTGGGCCAGAACCGGATCTCGCAGATGGAGCACGGACAGATCGTGACCGCACGTGTCGAGACGTTGCGAAAGTACGTCGAGGCTACCGGGGGAGAACTGGAGGTGGTGGTGCGGAAGGCCGACGGTACTCGTGTCCCGCTGGCCCTGTGAGCCCAGGGGAATCAGGCCAGAGTAGTTAAAGACAAACCTTGGTGGAACGAGCCGTTGTGCGTCTCACCAGGTACCCGCCGGTGAGCCACGCCACAGGGTGAGTAAGGTCTGCGCAGGCGAACAAACCGGAGGTAGGCATGTGCGGACGGGTGTTGAAGCGAGTGGCGGTCGTGGCGGGACTGTCCGCGGGCCTACTCGGAGGACTTGCGGTTCCTGCGGCCGCCGCCCCGCCGGCGTATTCGACGACAACGCTGCATTTCGCGGTCACGGGCCAGGACGGTCAGCCCTGCGACGTCGTTGCCGATGCGTATGTCCCCAACGGGCTGAGCGCGTCGAACACCGCGCCGGCGATCCTCACCACCAACGGCTTCGGCGGTTCCAAAGATGACCTGAAACCGGTGGCCGACATGTTCACCCAGCGCGGCTACGTGGTCCTGGCGTACTCCGGGCTCGGCTTCGGCGGTTCCGGGTGCCGCATCAGCTTCGACACCCCCAATCCGGACGGCCGCGCGGCGTCGCGACTCGTCGACTATCTCGGGGGAGCTGCGGGCGCGGCGTATCTCGATGCCGCCCACACTCGGCCGGCGCCGGTGCTGAACGTGGTCACCAAGGACTCGAGCGCGCATGACGGACGGCCGCACGCACACGACCCGCGGGTGGGCATGGTGGGCGGCTCCTACGGCGGCCAGATCCAGTTCGCCGCCGCGGCCACCGATCCCCGCATCGACGCCATCGCCCCGATGGTGACGTGGAATGACCTCTCATATTCTTTGTCGCCCAACAACACCGGGCAGACCACCGGCGTCTCGACGCACAACCCGGGTGCGCCCAAGATCAACTGGGACTCTTCGCTGGCGCTGGCGGGCATCATGTCCGGCGTCACGAATGCTGACGTCGACCCGATGCGCCTGACCGGCTGCCCGAACTATCCGCCACAGATCTGCACCGCCTTGGCGCAAGCCGTCACCACCGGTGTCATGGACGAGTCGGTGCGCGCACGGCTGCGGGCCGGGTCGGTTGCGAGCTATCTCAACCGAATCCGAATTCCCACCCTGCTCATCCAGGGCCAGACCGACACCCTGTTCAACATCAACGAGGCGCTCGCCACCTATCGTGGCCTGCAGGCCAATGGTATTGACACCAAGATGATCTGGATGTCGGGCGGTCATTCGGCGTTGCCGGAACCCGGCGACTACGTGGAGAAGGCGCCGAACGCGACCACCCAGTACACCGCGGGGCGGATCGCGGGCTGGATGGACCACTACCTGCTGGGGTCATCGGCTTCGACCGGTCCGCAATTCTCCTATTACCGTTCCTGGGTTGGATATTCGGGCAACGCGGCACCCGCCTACGCATCTGCCGACACCGTCGACGTCGGAACGCCGAGCACGTACCGGCTCTCCGGCAACGACGGCCTGGCCGCACCCGGCGGACCGGTGCAAGCCGGCCTGGCACGGTTCACGACGCCACCGTTCGGATTGCCGACCAACCATGACGCGCCCGACGCGCTCGGCCTGATCAATGTGCCGGAGAACGACATTCCCGGCACCTTCGCGCAGTGGAGCAGTCCGGCACTGACCTCATCGCTCGACGTGGTCGGCTCACCGAAGGTGACCTTACGAGTGCGGACCACAGTTGGCGCGAATGTGCCTGCGGTGCAACAACTGGTGCTGTTCTACCGCGTAGAGGACGTCGATGCGTCCGGTCACGCGACCACCGTCGGCAACCTCGTCGCGCCGGCCCGGATCGCCGACCCGACCAAGCCGTTCACCGTGACCATGCCCGCCTTCGCGCACCGCTTCGACCCGGGACACCGGCTGCGGCTGGTGATCTCCGGTGGCTCCACCAACTATCGCGGCGGCCAGTCGGCCCTGCCGGTGGCGATCAGTGCCGGGGCCGGGCAGACGGTGACGTTGCCGGTGGTCGCCGGATAGCCGTACCGGATCAGCGGACGGCGTCGACCATTCGCCGTAGATCGTCGGCATCGGTGGCGCGGCCGTCGACGAAGGGCCAGCCGTGCACCGCATCGCGGTATTCGTCGGCGATCGCCCTCGCACCCCACCGCGCGCCGAGCAGCCCGCCGGCGATCGCGGCGATCGTGTCGGTGTCGTGCCCGATCCGGATGGCGGCATACAGCGCCTGCTCGAGGTGTGCCGACGGGTCGTCGCCGATCGGTGTCTGCAGCACCGCGGCGGTAGCCGCCTGCAGGGCGGTGACGGTGAAACCGTTGGCGGAGAAGCGACCCGGGTCTTGAGTGGCGGCGTCGTCGAGCCAGGCCGACCACTGATCCCTTCGCGCGGCCGGTAGCAGATCGAGACCCGCGCGGACGTCGAGCCGCTCGTCGGTGATCGCGACCCGGATCGCCTCACACCACACCACGCACGAATCACCGGCGAGTGCGTCGGCGTGGGTGAGTCCCGCGACGGCGCGTGCGGCGTCGGCCAGCACATCCCGAGAATCCAGGTGCGCCACGGCGACCGGCGCGGTGCGCATCAACGCGCCGTTGCCCGCCGATCGTGGATTCTCGGCGGCGTAGACGAGCGCTTCCTCACGCATGACGGCGCCGACGGAGGCATCCGGGTCGGCGTCGAGTCGCCGCGAAGTGGCGGCGAGCACCGCACGGGTCTGGTTGCCGATGTCGGGTGGGATGCCGTCGAAGTCGGTGTACCAGCGCAGGAATCCGCGGGCGACGGCGTCGAGCCCGGCGTCGGAGGTGAGGTCGTGACCGTCGGCAACGGCCTGCGCGATGGCGACGGCCATGGTGGTGTCGTCGCTCCACTCGCCGGGTTGGTAGCTGCCCAGGCCGCCGCCGACCATCTCCGGTATCTCGGCCGGGCCGAGGCGTCGGGCGAATTCATAAGGGACACCGAGGGCGTCGCCGACGGCGGTACCGAGGAGGGCGCCGAATGTGCGGTCGGGGATGGTGGGTGAGGGCACAGGTGGGACTGCTTTCTGTTCGGTGCGAAGGGGTTTGGGCAGCGCGGACGGGGCTAGCCCCGCCGACCGCGTTTGCGGTTGCCTTCGTGGTAGGAGTCGCGTGAACGCTTGGACACGTAGCCGGCGCCGAGAACGGTGGCGTCGCTGCCCAATTCGTCGACGAGGGCGATCTCGGCGGCCAAGTCTTCCGCAGCCGCCGCGGGTGCGGCCGACATCGCATCGACGTAGCTGGCCCGGGACCGTGCCAGGTGTGCGGCGCCGGCGGCCAGATCGCCGGACTCGTAGGCGCGCGACGCCTCGAGTTTGGCTTGCTGGCCTTCCTGATACAGCCGCTCCGACCGGACCACCGGGTCCGGGATGCGGTCGCCGAGTCCGTCGCCGGGGACGACGTTGACCGAGATCGGCAGCGTCACCGTGTGTTCGGTGAGGGTCGCGGTCTCCACGTAGCGCAACTCCAGGGTCGCGAGCTGGTTGAGGCCGAGTGCCGCGAGCCCGTCGACGGACATGCGTAGCAGCAGCTTTCGCTGTTCGTCGGCGTATAGGTCGCCCAGCTCGATCATCACCTCGCCGTTGGCGGTCTGGTGGGCGGGCAGGTCGTTGTACAGCGAGAGCTCGCCGACCTGCTCGACGTAGCGCACGGTCAGCGTCACCGCCTGCGCCGACTTCGACAGCAGCCCCGCGACTTCGGCACCGATCGCGGCGCCGGCCGCGTCGGGGTCGTCGGCAAAGCTGTGGTTGCCGTTGCCGGCACGGGTGATCGCCTCGAGCAGCGATTCGTCATAGCCGCGGCCGTAGCCCAGGGTGGAGGTGACGATGCCGTCGGCGGCGGCCTTGGCGGCGATGCTCGCGAACTCGTCGTGGTCGCGGATGCCGCTGTTGATGTGTCCGTCGCTGATGACGAGCACGGTGCCGCCGCGGGTGCCGGCGTCGGCGGTGGCGCGCCGCAACTCCTGCAGGCCCCGCAGATATCCCGACGACAGATCGGTGCATCCGCCGGGCGTGACCGCATCGATGGCCGCGACGGTGCGTTGCTTGTCGGTGAGGGGACCGGCGGGTGCGACGACCGTCGCGGAATCGTCGAAGGCGACGACGCCGAACACGTCCGTCGGGTCGAGCTGGGCGACGATGGCCGCCAGTGCCCGCTGGGCGCCGGCCAACGGGGGGCCGCTCATCGATCCGCTGCGGTCGAGCACGACCTGCAGTGCGGACGCCGGGCGCTCGGAATCTGCCGGTGCGGTGGCCGGAGCCTGCAGCTCCAGCATGACGGTGACCTCGTCGGCGGCCTCGAGGGCCACGACGTCGACGTCGAGGGCGGCAGAGAACTTCATTGTTTCGCTCCTTCTCTCCGCCCCGGCATCCGACCGAGGCGACTTTGCGCGTTCATGAGATTACTACTTTGCGCAGACACTCGCATAGCCTGTGGTCGTGGCCGCCGAACACATCAGTCGACTGACCGACTATCCGCGACCCAGCGTGGCCGTCGACATCGCGGTGCTCAGCGTCGTCGACGCCGAGTTGTGCGTGGTCATCCAGCGCGACGACGACGGGACGGCGATGCTGCCGGGCCGCTTCATCCGGGAACGACGACGCGTCGCCGACACCGTGCGTGAGGTTCTCGAACTCAAGCTGGGGCTCTCGCCCGATCACGTCCACCCGCACCTGTTGCAGGTGTTCGATGATCCGGACCGGGACCGACGCGGGTGGACGGTCTCGATCGCGCATGCCGTCGCACTGCCGGCGGCGGCGCTGACGGACGTGGTCGGGGAGCCGGCTCCGGTGACCGCCTCGGGGGCACTGGCGTCAGGGGAACCGCTGCTCTACGACCATGATCGGATCATCGCAGCCGCCACCGACAGTCTTCGGCGACGCTACGAGGACCGCCCCGACCCCGACAATCTGCTGCCGACCCCGTACACCCTCACCGAACTGCGGGAACTGCACGAGGCGATCCTCGGACGCCGGCTGATGCGGGATTCGTTCAACCGCCGGGTGCAGCCACTGCTGGCGGCCCAGACCGACCGCTCCGGGCAGCCGGTGACGCGGGTGGCCGGTGGCCGGCCGGCGCGTCTGTATGCGAAGAACGCCCCGCCCACCGCGACCTTCGGGTGGAAGCTGCCGAGCAAGAGCGACGAGTGACGCTGCCGGGTCGAAAGTGATCAGGGTTTGAACTGATCGATCCGGGGAACCCGCGACCTCAGAACCCGGCCGCGACCGGGTGACGACGATCCGAATTCCGAGAACATCGTTGCAGGAGGTCGAATGACATGACATCACAAACACCCCACGATCTCTCCACCGTCGAACTCGTCGAAAGGCTTCAGCAGCAAACGGTCACACTGGTGCGAACCGAAATCCGTGACGCCGTCGACGAGGTCAAGACCAAGGGCACCCGCGCGGGAATCGGCATCGGTGTCTCCGGAGTCGGGCTGCTGCTCACCCTCTTCGGCCTGGGCGCGCTGACCGCCGCGGCGATCGCCGGACTGGCCAATGTGGTCTCGGTGTGGCTGGCGGCCGTGATCGTCGGCGCGATCCTGCTGGTGGTCGGCGGTGGCGCCGCAGCCATCGGCGCCCAGCGCGCCAAGGCGCAGATCCCGCCGGTGCCCCGGCATGCCACCGACAGCGTGCAGCGTGACGTCAACACGATCAAGGAGCACATCTGATGACCGATCCGATCAACGATCCCACCAATGTCGAAGTGCGCCAAGTGGCCTCGGAGAACACTCCCATCGAGGAGCAGCGTGCCGAACTCGCCGACACCGTCGACGCACTCACCAACCGCCTCGACGTGCCGGCCCGAGTGGGCGCAGCCAAAGATCGCGCCACGCACGCGGCCGTGGACACCGCCCGCGACAATCAGACAACGATCATCGGTGCGGTGGCGGCAGTGGTGGTGGCGCTGGGGGCCATCATCGTCATCCGTCGGCGCCGGCGTTAGGAGCCGAAAGTGTCTGCCACGTCGAAGATCATCTACAAGCCGCTGTCGATGGGAACCAGTGTTCTCGGTGGGGTCGTCGCGGGCGCGGTGTTCAACCAGATCTGGAAGCGGATCTCCGACAAGTCGGGTCCACCCGACGCCGAGAACCTGGAGCGGAGCACCGGTGAGGTGATCGCCGCAGCTGCCTTGCAGGGCTTGGTGTTCGGTGTGGTGAAGGCGGCCATCGACCGCGCCGGTGCGCAGGGGTACGCGAAGGTGACGCACACGCCGCCGGCGGCGTGAGAGTAGCGGCCGCCGATTGTCACCGCCGTCGGATATCGATGGGCAAACCGTCGGCGGGAGTGGGCCCGGTGCCGTATTCGAGGTCGAGGGTGTAGTCGGCGGGCACCGACCACTCGAAACGCAACAGCATCTGATGCAGGATCGACTTCACCTCCATCCCACCGAAATACAGGCCGATGCATTTGTGGGCGCCGCCACCGAACGGCGCCCACGCGAAGCGGTGGACCTTGTCCTCGCGTCGCTCGGGGGAGAAGCGCTCGGGGTCCCACGTCGTCGGGTTCGGCCACCATTCCTCGCGCAACATCGTCGCCCACGGATGGATTGCGATGAGGGTTCCGGCGGGAACGTAGTGGCCGAGGATGTCGGTGTCGGCGACGGTCTTTCGGAAGAGCATGCCCACCGGGGCGTTGATGCGCAGGGTTTCCTTGAATGCCGGCTCCATGCTGGGCAGCGCGCTCAGGTCGTCATAGTCGAGCGTGTCCTTGCCCAGGGCGAGGGACTCATCCCGAAGGCGTTGCTGCCATTGGGGATTACGGCCCAGGTGATGCACCATCATCGACAGTGCGATCGTCGAGGTGTCGTGGGCGGCCATCATCACGAAGATCATGTGGTTGACGACGTCCTCGTCGCTGAAGGCGTTGCCCTCGTCGTCGACGCTGTGGCACAGGACCGAGAACAGGTCGTCGCCGCTGCCCGCACGTCGGGCGGGGATCTCCGAGCGGAAATACTGCTGCAGCAGTTCACGTCCACGCAGGCCGCGTGCCCACGTGAAGTTGCCGACGTCGGCGCGGATGATCGCCTGCCCGCCACGGACGGCGGCTTCGAAGGCCTTCTCGAGGCGATGATTCTCGTCGGCGTTCAGCGTCGAACCGACGAACACCTCCGACGCCAGCGACAGCAACAGTTCCTTTGTCTGGGTGTACATCGGAAAGCCTGCGCGCACATCCCAATTGGCGAGCGACTTCTCGATGTGCGGCGTCATGAGATCGAGGTAGCCGTTGAGGCGTGGCCGGGAGAACGCCTGCTGCATGATGCGGCGGTGATGCATGTGCTCGGCGAAGTCCATGAGCATGATCCCGCGCCGGAAGAACGGGCCGATCATCGGCTCCCAGCCCTGTTCGCTGGAGAACGCCTTGTCGCGGTTCATCCACGCGCACTCGACGGCCTCCGGCCCGACGAGGGTCACGATGTTCATATTCAGCGATCCCGACCAGGACACCGGCCCGTACCTCTCGAATCGTTGCATCGCGCTCTTCAACGGATCGGACAGGGCCTCAAAGGTGTTGCCGAAGAACGGTATTCCGTCATCACCCAACACCGGCTTGAGTCCGGAGCCGGCGGGCGGATCGGCGAGCGGGGTCGCCGGCCGCGGGTAGTGCGAGGTGACCGCCGCGAGGGCCTTCTGTAATCGCTTCGCCGTCGTCGGCATCGTCTGTACCTCCCGATTCGCCCGACGGACTTGCCGCCGATCTTGTAGACACAAATAGTCATCTTTGTGTCAATAGCGTCAGTGTACAAGGATGATGTGGTGGGCGTCACCCCACCGTGGGCGGCGGCCGGCTCATCGAATCTGCTGCAAATTTTTGCGAGCGTCAGAGTCCGCGGGTGGTGAGTAGGTGGCGCAGGCGCGATTCGCTCGGTGACCGTGTGACGGCATCATTCAGTACGTCGGCGGGATCCCAGGTGATGATCTCGACGACGTCGTGGGCACCGGTGCTGCCGGCCGGCAACGGTGT